>JAHEIV010000285.1 GCA_024639205.1 Deltaproteobacteria bacterium
TCAACGGCTTCTCGACTTCCCTCACCGGGATCTGCGCAGAGCCCGGGCCGCGGCCCTGTCCATGATTCCGACCACAACGGGCGCAGCCCGAGCCGTGGCACTGGTTCTGCCCGAACTGGAAGGGCGTCTTAACGGATTGGCGATTCGTGTCCCGACCCCCAACGTCTCCATCGTCGATTTCGTTGCACGGGTGGAAAAAGAGGGGGTTACGGTTTCGGATGTCAATTCGGCACTCAAACAGGCCTCCGAGGAATCTCTGTCCGGTATTCTCGGATACAGTGATCTGCCGCTGGTATCGACGGATTTCAATGGTTCGGACCTTTCCTCCGTGGTCGATGGACAGACCACTCTTGTCACCGCGGATTTGGTAAAGGTTCTCTCCTGGTATGACAACGAGTCAGGATATTCGCACCGCATGGTGGATCTGGCGGCCATGGTCGGCTCGCAACTCTAGCATCTGCGCTTTGCATGAAAATCGATGCGCAAATGCAGGTTTCGGAAACAGTAAAAAGGAGAGCGCGTATAAAGCGCGAGTCATCATCCATGGACGGAAGACGGATGGCATCGTTTTTCATCTCCTCATTTTCGCCCCACAGCTGCGTGCCGGAGGGCTCATGGGTTGCGTGATGAAGGGCCGGCAATAGCCGAATATGCCCCTGTGGCTGCGCGCTGTCGTCTCCAATGGAAAAAAACATAAACACATCCAAAAGGTGCGAAATCCGGGTATCAGCCTGAGATGAGAACAGGTAATTCACAGTTTGGGTCCGACGGGAACGAGCCTGTCATTCCCCGCTTTCGCTTTTTTCCGGATTGGAGAATGGAACCCGATTTTCCGTGGCAAATCTGGGCGGTGGGATGGCTGGCCGTGGTCAAGGCGCTTTTGTGGATGTCCACCAATCCGGTTGTACCCGGTCCGTTGGCAGGATTTTTAGCCGCCAAATTTCTGATAACGATGGCTCCATTCCTGTTGTTGGGTATCGGTGTGTGGAACCTGCGCAGGTGGGCTGCCTGGGGGTTGATCATCGTCGCAGTTGCCGACCTTGCGTTCTTTGTCGTTTTGCCTGGTGCCTGGCGCTTTCTATCCGGAGACAGTTTCTGGGGACTTGCCGCTGTCCTGCTGGTTTTCAACGGTCCCATCGGAAACATCCTGATCTTGCTGGCAACGCCCTTTTTACTGAAAACCGCCGGGAAATATGAAATGCTCGGCGCTGATTAGAAATAGCGGGTCCCCGGTTTGTCGCCGGCGGGACCGTTCGCGACCTAAAAAGTAAACCGAAGAGGTATCGTCCATGAGCACGAGAAGACCCTTGATTGCCGGAAACTGGAAGATGTACAAAACCGTCGCCGAAGCGGAAGAAACTGCCCGCGCGCTGGCCGGACAAACGACCGACGTCGATAGCGTCGATATCATGATCGCCCCGCCGTTTACGGCCCTCACTCACGTGGCAAGCCTTGTTAAAAACTCCAGGGTTGCCGTTGGAGCGCAGAACCTGTTCTGGGAAAAAGAAGGTGCATACACCGGCGAGATCGCACCCGGAATGCTGACCGAGGCCGGTTGCCGCTATGTGATCATCGGCCATTCGGAACGCCGTCAGCACTTTGGTGAAACCGATGAGACGGTGAACAAAAAAATTGCCGCCGCTCTGACAGCCGGGTTGGCACCGATCCTTTGTATCGGCGAATCCGAAGCCCAGCGCGAAGCCGATGAAACATTTTCTGTTCTTGACAAACAGATCAAAAGAGGGTTAAAAGATCTGTTTGCCAATGATCTAAGGGAGCTGGTTATCGCCTACGAGCCTATCTGGGCAATCGGTACGGGAAAGACGGCGACCAGCGAGCAGGCCCAGCAAGTCCATCAGTTCTTGCGGGGATTGCTTGCCGAACTGTTCGATGAACCGTTTGCCCGGTCTGTGAGGATATTGTACGGCGGCAGCGTGAAACCGGACAATATCGCCGAACTGATGTCCATGGAGGACATCGACGGCGCCCTTGTCGGCGGAGCCAGCCTGAACGCAGAAACATTTGCCCGAATCGTTACATACTAAATAGAATTATTAGAAGAAATCCACCATGTCACAGGTATTGATTATCATCCACTTGGTTGTCTGTGTCGCCCTGATCCTGATCGTGCTGCTTCAAACCGGCAAGGGTGCCGATATGGGAGCTGCTTTTGGCGGTGGCTCCAGCCAGACCCTTTTCGGAAGTACTGGTGCCTCAACCTTTTTGACCAAGCTGACGACGGTGGCAGCGATCATTTTCATGGTCACCTCTCTGGCACTCGCCTACTATTCAACTCGACGGACGCAGGGATCGATCATGATCGACTCGAAACCACCGATCGAAGAGCAGGCCCAGCCGCAGACCGGTGCGGCACCTCCACCAGAAAGCCAACCGGCGGAGACGGCACCGGAAAGCCAGCCGGCACCAGCCAAATCGGAATAAAAACAATTTCATTGTTTTCCCGATGACCCGAACACTGTGCCGAAGTGGTGGAATCTGGTAGACACGCTATCTTGAGGGGGTAGTGGGCTACGCCCGTGCGGGTTCAAGTCCCGCCTTCGGCACCATTCACAACATCTCACAACGTCGTTGCACGATTCGGTGCAGCGCCGGTTAAAAGATTCCGAAAACTGCCGAACAATTGGAATGCGGCTTTTGTTATGAATTGCCAGGCATTCTTCGGAGCCGGCAGAAGATGATTAAGACTTGCACGTCTGTCTATTTTTCCGGTGCCGCAGACCCCTCGGAAGAATTCAACGACACAGGATCTCCTGACACCACTTTGACCTCCAGCGGTCCGGTGGTATCCAAATGAACATCCCTTTGCGGAAAGGCGATGGTAATTCCCGCATTGCGAAATTCCTGGTCGATGGTTCGGTTCATTCGGTGCAGCATCGGGTACCAGTGTTCCAGCCCGTTGACGAAAACCCGCAGTTCGAAGTTCAGCGCGTTGTCGCCGAAACCGGTGAAAATGGCGGTTGGTTCCGGTTCGCGGACGACCAGCGGATTCAATCGGGCCGCCTTGAGCAGCAACTTTTCCGCTGTACCTGTGTCGGAACCATAGGCTATGCCGACCGGGACCCGAACTCGGAACAGCTTATCCGAAAGCGACCAGTTGATCAGTTTGCCGGTGATAAAATCTTTATTGGGGACGATCAATTCCTTCCTGTCAAAATCGATGATGGTGGTTGCGCGGATCCGTATACGGGAGACTATTCCGGTGGTATCTCCGATCGTGACCGCGTCACCGACCCGAAAGGGCCGTTCGAACAATACGATAATACCGCTAATGAAGTTGGCGACCACCTCCTGCAAACCGAAACCAAGTCCCACACTCAATGCGGCCACCAGCCACTGAACCGTGGACCATTTTAAACCCACAACACTGAAGAAAGTCATCACACCTGCGGCGATGATGACGTAGCGGGAAATGATCACCAGTGCGTGGCGCGCTCCGAAATCCATCGGAATGGCGTTAAATACGGTAATTTCCAGAAACCCCGGCAGGTTGCGGGAGGCCATAAATGTCACTACCACCAGCAGGATGGCCAGTAACAGATCGGCGAGGTCGACTGGAATTCTCTGGACGGCCCCATCGACGGTCGCAGAGTAGCTCCATAGCTGAACACTTTCCAGGATGCCCAGCGCCGGGAAAATGGGCTCCCAGACCATCCAGAGCCAAACCGCACCGATGATGACAATCAGCGAGTTTAAGATGTTTCTGCTCTGAATGCCGATCTTCTCAACGGATTCCTCCGGAATCGGCAGCGGTTGCAAACCGTCACCGGAACCGCCATCCGAAGAGACAGCCGCATGAGCGACTCCATCTGCTTGGGCTGCGGTAGCTGGTTCCTGCAGAGCCCTTTTCAGGATGAGCTTGCGATGCACGATTGCCAGCCACTTGTTCCCAAGGGCTCTGAGCAACACCAGTGCCACCGCCAACAGAACAGTGGTGCGGATCAGCTGCCGCAGTTCCAGGGCCGAGTAAAAATACCCGGATGCGGCCAGCACAATCTGAAACAACGGCACGGACAGCATGATGACGAACCAGGCGTAACGCAGCCGGAACGTCCAGCTTTTGGGTCGATGGGTTGCCAGGTTCGTTGCGACCGCACCGCCGGGGTAAAAGACACGCGCCAGAAAAACGACAGCGGACAGGCTCAGCAAAATGAGTGCGGCAATAGCCAGTGCGTCACTGTACTCGAACTTTTTGGCGATCTTCATGCTCGATATGAAGAAACCGAATGTGACCATGCAGGGGATAAACCAGCGCAAATTTTTCCGAAACGTGCGCAATACCGTCACCGGCCATTGCAAGTGAGCCTGACCGAGCCCTTCCGCGGCAAAGACGTGGTAAAAAAAACTGACCGGTAGCAAAATGGTAGCAACCGCTGTCAGCCCGGATGAAATGGCCTGGGTAAAAATGTGTGGCATTGGCAGTCGCGTGAGTTGATAGGCAAAGAAACCGAAGATGAACGGCCAGGCCGCCGCCATCCAGGCGGTAGCAATGAATGCGCGCAGCGTAAGGCCGAATGTGTCTCTGTCCTGCTGGCTCACCCGATCGGCCGTCCGATATAAATCATTGCGGGCGGTTCGTTTCCCAGCCAGTAACACCACAGCGAGAAGCAGACCGGCAA
>JAHEIV010000286.1 GCA_024639205.1 Deltaproteobacteria bacterium
GAGCTGGATTTTGAAACTTGGCGGATGGAAAGCCAATTCCTTCGGCTCTGAATACCCGGGTTTGTACCTTCGGTTTGTTCAAGTGCGGAATGTCGGCACGATACAGTGATACCCACTCACCGGTTTTATTCAATTCGGCATCTGCAGTGCTCAGCAGACTGCCGGTGGTTACATCGACAGCCCGGGTGCTCAGGTAAAAAACACTTCCCAGGTCGGAAAGCTTTCCGGTGATAATGGCCTCGGCTCCCAGTATCTTGCCGAACTCGGCGGCACTGTTTTCGTCTGCAAACGGTGACAGCTGGAATTTCTGTTCGGCGATCACCCGGTCGATGAGTTCTCTTTCCAGCACGGAAAACCTGCCGGATTTTACCAGCACAGATATGATTTTGTCCGTAACCACGCGCCCGAGACGAGTAACCTTTCCCTGGTCGGTAACGAAATCCGCCACCGCCACCACGGTTTGTTCATCCGGAATTGACTCACGAGCGCTGTCGAGGTCACCGCCCACCGATGTACCCAGGTATTGGACGGCTGCGTTTAAATCTGTAAATCGAGGGGTTTCAAGTGCAGGATCTGTCGTCTGCGGTCGCGGCGGTGCTTGTTTTTCCACCGCAGCCGGTTTCGATGCACAGCCGATCAGAATGACCAGGGCCAATAAGATCCATGCAGCGCTAAGGACTTTCACGTTGTTCTCCTTGGGTGGGTGGGATATGATTGGACGTTATTATAGCAAAACCGGAAAACCAGCGTCAACATTGGCGGTCAAGTCGGGCTATCTGCCGATCAGGAACATTCTGGTCTTGCAGTAGCTCTCCTTTATCCAACTGGCTGCATATTCAACGAAAGTTCTTTGGTAATAGACCCGATCTTCGGGGGCCATGTTTTCCATGCGGCGATTATATTTTAGCTTTGCCCAGGCGTTTGTATCAAATTTTCGAAACAGGCGAAAAAGATAATGGTTCAGAGGGGCAAGCCGTTGTTTACGGATGATGGCTACACCGAAATCCACCAGGTAGGGGTGTTTTCCCTGCACAACGAGCGTATTGTCTTTTTTCTTCAGGTCACCATGAGCAACACCGGCAGCATGCATTCGCTGGATCACCTGCAGCAAGGCATGGAAGAAAAATTCCGCATCTTCGATCTGTGCGTGTCGGATCGCCAGGCCTTCGACATGCTCTAAAACCAGGTAGCGCTTTTGGAGAAAACCGTAACACCTGGGAATCCCCCGCAGGCCGGCAAGCACCTGGTAAACCCGGTGCTCGTTTGCCAGCATCCACCGGCGGATGAGCCACGCCACCCCGCGCCCCATGGGAGCCTTGATAACAAGGCGCAGGCCATCGCGATGGAATAGAAATGTCTTTCCCTGATAGCCGTGGCTTAGGATGTTGCTGTTTTCGGCGACACTGGATTGAATCCATTCCAGCATTTCGTTTTCCGGAACACCGGCAATCCGGTCAGACTTCATCGGCGGGATTCCTTTGGCACGGCACCAAACCACGGTTTGCAGAAAGAACACTTTCCTGCAATGCCGTGTAGCCAGGATTGCAGGTATGGTGCAGGAATTCGGTATCCGGACCCATACCCGATTACAGCTTCAGATAGAGAAAATAGAGGCATGCCAGCAATACCAGAGCGATAATCGGCTCTCCGTTCTGTCGCAGGCTCTGGTAAAACGACCAGTTGCCTCCCGGGTTTCCGTCGAGATTGAAGCGCGGAATCAGTGCCCGGGTGTGCATGCGCCAGTTTTCCCATTCTTCAGTGAAAAGCTGACGCAGTTTTGCATCCTCACTTTTGATTGCCTGGGGATAAAATCCCAGGAGAATTAGGATAAAAAGCGGAAATCCCCACCACAAGCCACTCGCCAGAGAAAAACCGATCCCCAGCAGAATGTTTCCGACATACAGCGGATGGCGCACATAAGCGTAAGGCCCATCGGTGGCCAGTGCCTTGTCTTTCTTGATATGTCCGGAAGCCCACAGCCGGATCGCTGTACCGGCGACGGCTAACAGCAGCCCCGGCCAGAAAAGAAAAACCCTTGGATCGCCTGCCGCCGTGACCAGCAGCAGGAAGGAAATGCCGATGAACTGCCGGTAACGGTCTCGCCGGTACCGCAGATCATGTATGAGTTCCTTTACACCAACACTTTTATTCATTTGCTTTCTCTTCCTTCCATTCTGAATCGACTGTTGAAAGCAACGCGAATGCAGTCCTAAATAAAAAATATACATAGCGGTGTCAACTCGGAAAGCGTTCTTCCGTCGCATAAGGGTGCCGGTCAAGTCGTATCGCATGACGCGATGGGCTTTTATAGATATTTTCGCGAAACCAAAGGCCCTTCAGCGGTCCCGGGCAACCTGTTTATCGTCGTGCCAATCCTTGAACATGGCATCCGAAACCGGAATGAGCCGGGGGAGGCCTCGCAGCCTCCCTCTCCCACAGCACGGGACATATGGTTCACGCACCATCAAGTGGGTGCGCCATGCCGGGCGCAATGATAAAAAACGGCTAACCCGATTGGGTTAGCCGCGAAAGGAGGAAAACAGATGATTTGTTCATCTAAGGGGTAACCAATTACACAGCAAATATTATGCCAACATCTGTAGGAATGGCGCCGACCGGACGACTACCCGCTCAACAACTTGAATTTATTTAAAATTAGTATTTCTCTCTCCTTCTGCCGGCACCTGCCGCTGCATTCGAAAGGGCATCGGAAAGGTTCGCGTGGTTCAATATTTTGAACCCGAATCGCCCACTATTTATAACTAATTAAAAATACTAATTTTTCCTGTTTTACCAGAGGTTCAATATTGTAAACTCCCAGCGGTGGTGATCGGATCCGGCCGATAACCATTCGAAAACAAACGTTATTTTCCGTTCAACCTTTTAAACTGCCGTCAATCGATTGGCATATATCCGGCAGGAGTCAGGGAGCGATTGATCGGAAATGTTTCATTCAAAGCCCGACACCGTCGATGGACGCCTTACAATACCGACAACGGCCATCTTCGATTTCATAACGCTGAATCTGAAACCCCCAGCGCTCTACCAGCATTTTGCCACATTGATAGCAGAACGTGTTCTCACTGTCCTGACCGGGCACATTCCCTGTGTAGACGTATCGCAGGCCGGCCTTCAGACCGATTTTCCGGGCGGACAACAACGTGGCCGTCGGTGTGGGGGGACGATCTGTTAATCGGTAGGTCGGGTGAAAGCGGCTGATGTGCCACGGGGTCTCCGGGCCCAGATCATTTACCAGAAATTCAGCCAACTGCTCCAATTCGTTCCGATCGTCGTTTAACCCCGGTACAATCAGCGTAGTGACTTCCACGAAAATTCCGAAAGATTTCATCAAACGCAGGGTCTCTTTAACCGGTTCCAACTTCGCTCCGCAGAGATCTTTGTAGTATTTGTCACTGAAAGCCTTGAGATCCACGTTGGCGGCATCCAGGTAAGGTTGAATCATCTCCAACGCTTCCGGCGTCATGAAGCCGTTGGTGACAAACACGTTTCGAAGGCCGCCGGCATGAGCCTGTCTGGCAGTTTCATAAGCAAATTCGAAGAAGACAGTCGGTTCCGTATAAGTATAGGATATGCTCTGGCAGTTCCCCTGCAGTGCTGCCCCGACGACCTCTTCCGGAGCAGCCGGATCACCGACAACAATCCCCCGCTGATCTGCCGGCATTTGCGCGATGTCTGCATTCTGGCAAAATCGGCACTTGAAATTGCACCCGACCGTAGCGATCGAATAGGAAAGCGTGCCGGGTAGAAAATGGTACAGGGGTTTTTTTTCAATCGGGTCGATGTGGCGGGCGATGAGTTTGCCGAAAACCCGCGTCCGCAGCATACCGCCTCTGTTTTCCCGAACGCTGCAGATACCGCGCCGATTATCTTTGATCACACAGCGATGATGGCACAGTCGACAGCGAACCTTGTTTTCTTCCAGCGATTCGTAGAGATAGGCTTCCATTTGTTACAGAGAATTCATAGTGGATCTGTTTACCCCGGCACTGCACCCGTGGTCTGCTTTCTTCGATACCGCAGGGCCAACGGACGGGTGCGAAAGCGAGGCACCAGTGAAAAGACCATGCCGACAAACGCACCGAAAGGGCAGCGCTGAACGAATTTGATATCTTCCAAATTCTGGGTGAAGCTTCCACAGACGGCAGGCAGTTGATTCACCGTGCGCCACGACAGCGGAACCGGGCCGGCAATGGAACGAACCATCCGTTTGAGCTCCCAAATGCCGAAGAATTTCGCACGGTTAAAAATGGATTGGTTGAAGATCCCGGCAACCCGCAGGTGGATGCCTCTAATGGCGAAGCGATTGAGAACCCCGATGAAGACCCTGTCTTTGGCTACCCGGCAAGCTTCCTCTACAGCCTTGGCCGGTTCTTCGACAAACTCGAGGGTCGTCATGAAACAGGCATGGTTGAACGAATTGTCATCGAAAGGAAGCTCTTCACCATACCCCCGATACAATTCGGCCCGGTCTCCCACCTGTTTGATTGCGGTATCGAGCATGTAGGGAGACGGGTCGATTCCGGTTACGCGAAGACCGCGTTCGACAAGGGTCACAAGTGTCGAACCGGTACCGCAACCGATCTCCAGCACGCTTTCTCCTTTCAACGGC
>JAHEIV010000287.1 GCA_024639205.1 Deltaproteobacteria bacterium
ACGGAACGCGCTGGGACACCAGCGAGGAGTTTCTGGTCGATTCGCATCCGCAGGCCACCGACACGGTCACCCGCTCGGATGCGGCAACGCTTACAACCAACTCTTACTATGGCCGCACCATCGAAACGGCCTTCAACGAGTTTCAACGCAGCCTCTGCAACAAGTGCCATCTGAAGGATTAATGCCTCTTCAGGCATTTCGGTAAAAAAGGCCGGCGGCGATGCCGCCGGTCTTTTTTTGCACGTTTCCGCTGGGTCTAACCGTAAAATTGCACCGCGACACTTTGTGTGTTATGCGTTTGCGAGCACCGTTCTGTCAGCCCGGCGATACCGTTCGAAGGGGTTCACCGATGAATGCCAGACACCACCTCTGGGTTGTTGCATCGCTGCTTTGGGCGATCGGTTGCAGTGTAACCCAAGTAGCCGAAGCTCCCGCCCCGATCACCGGGGGCCAGCTGGTTGTTTACCTGCAGCCGCTGCCCCAGTCGGCCCAGTATCTGCGCTTTACCCTCGACGACATCACGGCTATCGGGCAGGACGACAACCGCGTCCCCTTTGACCTTGCCTTTACCGACCTGAACGGGAAACTGCTGATTGGCCGCCAAAAGCGGCTGGCCACCGGCAGCCTCCCTCCGGGCAGCTATTCCGGTGTCGAAATCGACATCCGGAGTGCGTTTATCATGGGCGAAGAAGGCGAAGCGGCCATGCTGGTGACAAAAAGTCCGGTGACCATCACCCGGCCGTTCGAGGTAATTCGCGGCGAAGCCACCGCCCTGTTCCTCAGCCTTGCCTCCAACGGTAAGACGGCCGGAGGGGTATTCTTCGAGCCCGAATTCTCCCTGGCCGTCGCCGGCCGGCAGCTGTTCAATCTCAGCGGCTATATCAGCAACGCAAAGGCCAACCGGCTGACGGTCTTCAACAAAAAGACCATGCAGGTGATCGATGTAATCGCCACCGGTCGCAGGCCCACCGGTATGGCGGTTGACCGCTTCCAGCGGCGTATCTATGTGGCCTGCACCGATGACGACCGCATCGAGGAGATCGATATCGTCGACAATGCGGTGAAAAATCGCATCGAGCTGCGCGTCGGCGACGGGCCGCTCGACCTGGTCGTCACGCCGGACGGCCAGTCCCTGCTGTCAGCCAACTTCGGCTCCAACACCGTCAGTCTCATCGACGTCCGCTCGCGGGTGGAGATCTCCCGGTTCAGCGTCGGACGTCGTCCCACGGCGGTGGTGGTCGATGAGACCGGCACCTATGCCTTTGCGGTCAATTCCCTTTCGAACTCGGTGACCGTGCTCGACCTACAGCGGTTGGCCCCGGTGGCCGAACTCGATGTGGACACAACTCCCCTGCGCGCCGCTTTAGAGCCTTCCAGCAGCCGGTTGTTTGTCATCAACCGGGATTCCCCCAACCTGTCCGTCATCAGGGTAGAACAGTTGGTTGTGACCGACAAGGTGTTTGCCGGTGCCGGAGCCATCGCCATCGTGGCAAACCCGCAAACCGGCCTGGTGTATGTCGGCAACGACACCGGTGACATTCAGGTGTTCGATCCCACGTCCCTGATATTCGTCGATTCCATCTCCGCTGCCGGTCCGGTGAAGCATCTGACCATCGACCGGGAAGAAAATTCTCTTTTCGCGGTCCGACCGGAGAAAAACACGTTACAAAAAGTCAATCTGACCAGCAAACGAGTTCTCGCCGAAATCGAAGTGGAACAAGATGCCTATGAGGTGGTGGTGGTGGGTGAGCGATAAACCGGTCTGCCGGTCTTGCCTGTTGGCGGCACTGCTGCTGGGGCTCCTCTGTCTTTGTGTGGCTGAGGCCAGGGCCGATAACCTTCGGCTGCGGACCCAATGGGAAGCCACGAACACGGAATCCGAGATTACCAACAAGTTGAACGGCAACCGAATCGACACCGAATCGACCCGTCTGTTTCAGCAGTACAACCTCGATTTCTCCAAAACCCTCTACCCCCACCTCAATGTTCTAGGCGGCGTTTTGTATCAGTTGACCGACGTGGAATCTGTTGCCAACGACCTGCAATCCGAATCCGACGAAACCATTCTGCGCCCGTTCGTGCGCATCGATCTCAACAACCCGGTATACCGGGCCGGGGCGGAATTTCGCCGCACGGAAATCGAAACGGATGTAACCGGAGGTATCGGCACGCAAGACGTGCGGGACGAATTCGACGTCTTTCTCGGTTGGCTGCCGGCCGGACTCCCGAATTTTACGGTCCGTTACAACCAGGTCCAAACGGCCGATGAGTTCAACACCCGAGACACCCTGGAGAAGACCTATACCCTCGAAAGCGTCTACAATCCCGGCGACAACTGGCGTTTCTACTATTATTTCCAGCGAGACGAGGACGAGGACAGCATTCGCAACACTCTCGTATTGACCGATCGCCACACCGGGCGCATCAATTACGGCCGGCGGTTTCTGGAAAACCGCCTCGCCCTGAACACCGGCTACCAGATCGATTATACCAGGCTCGAGCTGCCGGCCCGGGGAGAGGTCGATACGGTTATCACGCCGACGCAGGGGCTTTCGTCCATCGACGACACGCCGCAGGACGGACCGACCCTGTCGAACAATCCCGCGCTGATCGACGGCAACGTCACCATTTCAGCCGGTCTGGACATCGGCTTGGGCGGCGACGAGACCACCCTGACCAACATCGGTCTCGACCTCGGGCTGCCCACCGACATCAACAAGATACGGGTATGGGTCGATCGAAGACTTACCGCTGCAGTGGCGGATTCGTTTTCCTGGGTGGTGTACACCAGTCCCGACAACCTCGACACCAGCATATGGACCCAGGTGGCCACCGTTTTTCCGGCTCCTTTCGACACCTTCGAGAACCGATTTGACATCACCTTCCCCACGGAGATGACCCGTTTCATCAAGGTGGTGGTGCGCCCCCTTTCTCCGCTGGTGCCAGGCGCAGCCGGCTTTCCCAACATCTTCATCACCGAGATGGAGCCCTTTTTGACCCTTTTGGGACTGCCCTTTACCGCCGAGCAGGAAACCGTGGATCACAATTTCAACCTCGCCCTCACCGGTCGCATATCGTCCCGGACAACTGCCGGGTACGATCTGAACTGGCGCACCCGCAAACAGGACTTCGCATTTCTTCCCATCACCGACGAGCGATCCGAGCTTTCCAACGGTTTGTTTTTACGACACATCTTCAGTCGGGTATTTTCCACCAACGCCCGCCTGCTGCGCACGGACACGACGGTGAACGATGACACAGTTGTGGATTACACTTACGGCCTATCGCTTCGGGCCGATTATCTGAAAACCTTTAGCCAGACCCTGAACTTCAGCGGCACCCGCACCGAGCTAGATGGGGGGACCGGTGCCACCGACTCGGTTTTCCTGCGCAGCAACGCCATCCTCTACCGGGACTGGAGCGCGTTTCTTGACCTCGGTTACAGCCGGGAGGACCTGCTCGACATCGGCCGGCAAAACACAACCACCGTCCGACTCGGAACCAACCTGGTGCCTCACCGAACCCTGACACTTAACCTGGACGCAACGCTGCGATCGGTGGAAAATGTCGTAGGACAGGCGGAAGATTTCACGGACATCGATTACAATTTCCAGGTGTTCTTCACCCCGTATCCGGCCGTTTCTTTGTTCGGCAAAGTCACGCTGCGGGACCGGGATGATGAAACCACCACCGTCCAAAACTACTCGGTGAACTGGTCGCCGTTTCCGGACGGTGCCATCCAGTTTTCGCTCACATACGCCGAAATCCTGCGGCCGGAAGAGGATCGCCGGGACCGCAACTACGGACCGTTTCTGGCCTGGACCATCAGCCGGCATCTGCAGTTGGAAACGCTGTATACATTGACCGAAGCAGAGGATCCGCTGCAGAAAATCGACTCGCGTACCTTTCGATCGGAGCTGATATTCACCTGGTGAGTACAAAAAGTCCGTGATGAAATATCTGATGGTGTTGACCCCTTGTGAGTATTGGGATAAAAATAGGAAAATCGGAAATGATATGCACTTCGGGATGACCGGTGCTGAAAGCGAAAAGGAACTGCGGATGAAACCAGAGCTTCGCATCAAGCAACTGTTATGCTTTATGTGGCTGGCGGCAGGATTGCTGCTGATGGGCTGCGGCGCAAAATCCGCACCTACCAGCTTTCACGACCCCGACATCGATTTTTCGGCCCTGCGCAGCATTGCCGTGATGCCGCTGACCAATCTCTCCCGCGATCAACAGGCAGCCGACCGGGTGCGGGACACCTTTATCAACAGTCTCATGTCAACCGGCGCGCTTTACGTGGTGCCCCCCGGAGAGGTTGCCCGGGGCGTCGCCAGGGCCGGTATCACCAATCCGTCATCGCCTTCAAAAGATGACGTCACCAAAATCGCCGCCATCGTCCAGGCGGACGCATTGATTACCGGCGTTGTTCGCGAATACGGCGAGGTTCGTTCCGGAGCCACATCCGCCAATGTCGTTTCGGTGGGATTGCAAATGTTCGAGGCCAGCACCCAGCGGGTGGTGTGGACGGCCTCTGCAACACGAGGTGGGATCAGTCTGGTAGACCGCCTGTTAGGCGGTGGCGGACAGCCCATGAACGATGTCACCCAGGCAGC
>JAHEIV010000288.1 GCA_024639205.1 Deltaproteobacteria bacterium
AGCTCGTGAAATAAGCGGGATTCAAAAATTTGGGTCGAGGCTGCTTGCCACTCGGAAGGTGCGCTGGCAGCTCGCTTCACCGCAGCAAGGGAGGCTCTATGAAACTGTATTTGGATTCAGTCGACTTCAATGAAATCGAAGAAGCATTTCAGCTGGGCTTCTTGACGGGATTGACGACCACCCCGACTTTCATGCACCGTCACGGGATCACCGACATTGACGGCGCCATCGTAAAGCTCTCCGGCATGGTGCCGGAACTCCAGGTAGAGGCCCTCGGCGAAACCTACGATGAAATCGTGACCGAAGCCCACCGATTGCTGACGCTTGACCTGAAGACAGCGCCGGTGTTCAAGGTGCCGATTTCCATGGCCGGTCTGCGGGCCTGCAAGACCCTCACAGACGAAGGACATCGTGTGAATGTCCACCTCATCTATACCCTCAACCAGGCCTATATGGCCATGGAGGCCGGCGCCGCGTTTGTCTGTCCGCTGGCCGGCCGGCTGCAGGACCAGGGACACGATGCCGTTTCGCTGTTCGAGCAATGCGTCGAGGTGGTCGAAATATTCGGCTATCCCACGAAAATCATGTTTTCCTCGGTACGCCATCCCGACCATATCCGCCAGGCGCTGCTGGCCGGAGTACATGTCTGCACGGTTCCATGGGGGGTGATGAAACGACTATGCGACAATGCGCTTACCGCGGTCGGCACAGAACAATTCTTCGAACATACCCGTTTGATGACCATGCGCGTGAAGGAGATGGTAGAGGCGGTCAACCCGGTCTGCAATATCGGCGATTCGGTGACCACCGCCCTGGTGAAGATGACCGAGTCGGCGATGGGTGCCGTTACCCTGGTCGATGACAAGGGCCAGCTGGCAGGCATTTTCACAGATGGAGACATCCGCCGCAAGCTGCAGGAAAAAGGACGTGATGTCCTCGACCGGAAGTTGTCAGAGCTCGGAATTACTCAGAATCCAATTACCATCAGTTCGGATGCGCTGCTTTACGAGGCGGTCAAGATCTTCAAAGATCGTCAAGTCGACAACATTATCGTTCTCGAAAACAACATGCCGATCGGCATGGTGGACATTCAAGATTTCGTGCAGCTGGGCCTCATTGGATAGCCATCAAACCACACAGGGGAGGTGATCCCATCGAATCGATCGCCCGCTGTTTCATCGATCTGGGCGCTGAGTTCGTCATTCCCGCCGATCAGCTGGCCTCGAATCTGAACCTTGTCCGGGCACTGGTTTTCGACTGGGACGGGGTGTTCAACGACGGAACCAAAGGTGTCGGTAATACCAGCGGGTTCAGCGAGGCGGATTCGATGGGAACGAACCTGCTGCGTTATGGACTGCAGCTTCACCATCGGCGCATGCCCGTTACGGCCGTCATCAGCGGAGAAAAAAACCTGTCCGCTCAGGAATTTGTGCTGCGCGAGCATTTTAACTGCCTGTACAGCGGGGTGAAAAACAAGCGGGCAGCCGTCGATCATCTTTGCACCCGGTATGGTCTGGAACATGCAGCGATTGCCTGCGTATATGATGATGTCAATGACCTGGCCATGGCCGATACCTGCGGCGTGCGGGTTATGATTCGCCGTCCGGCCAGCCCGCTGTTTGCTGAACATGTGCGCACCCGCAGGCTTTGTGATTATATCAGCGGCAGCTGTTCACACCGCTACGCCGTCCGTGAAGTTTCAGAGCTATTCCTCGGTCTGCTGGGGCAATATACAGAAGTGGTCGGTTCGCGCACGTCCTTCGATTCACCGTATCGCGATTATTTCGCGCGGCGCCAAGCCATTACTCCGCGCTTTTACGGGCAAACGGATGACGAGATTGTCGAGTCTTTCCGGATGGATGGTCGATCTTCATGATATGGTCGGGTCGATTGCCGGTGCCAGGTAGTTCAAAATGAGGCGACATGCCTGGGCCGAACCGCCCTGACGGTCTTTCACATACGCCTGGGCGCGGCGGCGTATTTCTTGGCGAGCTGCCGGTCGGGCGATGTCTTCTGCGAGCAACCCAACCGCTTCCTTCCAATCCTGCGCGATACGGACCAACCCGCTTTCTATGATCTCATTGCCAACCCAGTGAAAATCTTCCCATGACGGACCGATAACCGGTCGAATCCCACTGGCAAGCGGTTCCAGAAAGTTCTGCCCTCGTAGCGGGGCGAGGCTGCCACCCACGAATGCAGCGGTGGCCAGCCGATAGGCATGGCCCAGTTCGCCGAATGTGTCCCAGAGGATAACAGCGCCCGGTTTAACCGCCCGGTCGATGCGTGAGCGCAGCTGCCAGGCAATGTGGCGATCGCTCAGAAAGGAAGACCAGCCGCCCACGCGCTCCACGTGACGTGGAAACAGGCCGGTGACGACCTCAGGCTGCCGGTGCTGAAGTTCGAGCATGATTTCACCGACCGGCTTTTCTTCCGCCCCCCGAATGGAGCCGAGGATAACCAGCTTGGTTTCAGGCGGAAAAAAAGAAACCAGCGGATTTGGTTCTGCTGATGGTTCCGGATCGAAATCCAACCGGTCAAATTTAATATTGGACATCACTTCGACGCGTTTCGCCCCGAAAAGCCTGCTGAAACGCATCGCATCTTGTGCAGAGATCGCCAGAACCCTGTCCGGGCGAAGTCGATGCCAGAAGGAAGGCCACAGGCAGTATTTTTTCAGGCTTCGCTGTGTCATCCTGCCGTTGATCACCAGAATCGCGCTACCGGACTGCTTCAGAGCCGCAAGATGTGCCGGCCACATTTCGGATTCCAGCAGGATGGTCACCCGTGGGGCGATGTGCGCAACCGCTCGATTCATGATGTCGGGTTTGTCGAAGGGAAAATACGCCACCGCGGTGCTCAGGTTCTCACCGAGCGGCGTGCTTTCGCTCAGGGCCTGTTCAAGTACTTCCATGCCCTGTCGGGTATTGGTGGTCACCAGTGCGCGGATCGGTCGATGGGGTCGAAGCTTTTTGAGCAGCTCGATGGCCAGAAAGGACTCACCCACCGAAGCGGCCTGCATCCAGAGATCGGCGGGCTTCGGCAGATGCGATTTGAAACAGCGCCGGCGGTATCCTTCGGATAGGCGCCGGCTGAATTGCAGAAACGGCAGACCCATACCCCATGCCAGGCGATACAGGGCGAATGCGGCTTTTGTCGAGATTTCTTGCATCAGGTTACCTGCCGCCCATGGATTGCTGGCATGAAATCGTCCGGTTTACATTCTCTGATATATTTCCCGCAGCTTGCCTCTGGAAATCAACTCTTTCCATCCCTGTCCCAACGCATGACGCCACATGTGCTCGAGGGCCAGGGTGGTGTCGATCATCTTTTCCATCTGCGACTCACTGAGTCCCGCGGTGACACCAGCGGGTATGTCGATACCGAGTCGGGATACCATCGCTTTGAATTCGGCTACTCCCTCAGGGTAGTATTCTTCCAACTGGTTAAAGGCGATGCAGTTTGCTACGCCGTGACGGGTGCCCAGAACAAAGGAAAGACCATAGGAAAACGCGTGACATGCCCCGACTTCCGAGAACGAAAGACTCAGGCCGCCCATCAGCGAAGCGACCATCAATTTTTCATTGCTGGCGATATCGGTGGGGTTGCCGTTTGCAAATACGTCCCGGCATAGTTCAAGAGATTGTCGGGCCAGTGAATTACCGAGTGTATTGGCGTAGTGTCCGGTCAGTGATTCGATGTTGTGAATATAGCTGTCCATGCCCGTGTAAAACCACTGATTGCGTGGGACATCGTAGATGAGCTCCGGGTCGAGAAGTATTTGATGGAACGGGGTAAAATCACCCTTGATGCCCAGCTTCTTTTCCGGTCCGGTTAACACCGCCGTTGTGGACACTTCTGCTCCGGTTCCCGACAGTGTCGGGATGCCGACATGATACACCGAAGCGTTTTTCGCCAGATTGAGCCCCTGGTAACGGGATGAAGGGCCCGGATTGGTCAACATGACCGATACGGCTTTGGCATAGTCCATCACACTGCCTCCACCAATCCCGATTACGCCGTCCGGAGCCTGTCCGCTGACTTGCAACATGCGGTCGCGCAAATCGTCTACGATAGCTGTCTTGGGCTCAATATCGACGTTGACAAACAGGACCTGGTCCTGCTTTCGAGCAGGAACTCGATTTGCCAGCTCCCGGCCCTTGAAGAAGTCATCCACCAGAAAAACCATGAAGGAGTCCGAACGTTTTTCAGCCAGAATATCACCGAGTCGATCAAAACTGCCGGCACCAAAGATCATCTTTCCGACAAGCTGTATATTTTTCAAAAAGTCCATAAACGGTTCCTTTATAGCGCGGACATCGAGCCGTCCGCTTTCAACCCAACACCCGGTCCAACGCCCCGGTAACTTTATCGATGTGATCGGTCAGTTGGTCTTTGGTCCAGCTGACTTTGATGATCATCGATATCAGCCGGCTCAGCAAGTCATCGGATTTCGGCAGCTGGACATCGCGATAATTGCGGTCCGGATCAATAATCTGTACCGGCAGTTTTGCGGCGACGGAAAAATCTTTCAGGTGATGCCAGTTCCTGATGTAATGGTAATTGTTGTCGTACCAGTATTGCAGCCCGAAAACACCT
>JAHEIV010000289.1 GCA_024639205.1 Deltaproteobacteria bacterium
GAGACCGGTCAGTCCCAGCAGGGCCAGCGCCCAGAAAGGTTGAAACAGGTTGGTCCACTGGTCTCCGTACGCCAGGGCCATGATAGTCTTCGGGTAACTGACCCCTAAGGTTTTGGCGGCTTCCACCACCACCGGCCCCTGCACGGCCCACTGGCCGCCTCCGGAGGGCACGAAGATGTTTACCAGGCCGGCGCTGATAAAAGTCAACAGCGGGTAGGTAAACTGATTGGAGATGGCCACGAACCAACCGGCAATGACCACGATCAACCCGGAGAATTTCATCATTCCCATGATTCCCGAGTAAAAGGGAAACTGCAGGATAATGCCGGCACAACCACGCGTGCCCTCGGCGATGGCGCGCACGTAATTGATCGGTGTGCGGTGCAATAGGATACCGACGAACATAAATGTGAAGTTGACGATGTTCAAATTGAGATTGAACCCTTTGGTTCTAAAATACCACACGACAATGATCAGTCCCATCACGCCGACGATGATGCTGATCACCATACTGTGTTCCAGCCTGCTGGCGACGGTGCGGCGGCGCAACTGCTCCGACTCCTCTTCTTCTTTTTCGGCCAGAAGCTCGTCAATATTGGGCAGCACCTTGTCGATGGTTACCATTTCTTCTGTATCCAGCGGGTTTAGCAGACGGAACAAAAAGGGCAGTCCGATGACCAGAAATACGGCCACCACGATGTTCAGCGGACTAAAGAGCGTCTGGCTGACCGGAATGATGCCGATTTTGTCCGCCAGAAAATGTCCTTCGGTGGCCACCAGCAGCGGTGCCGAGGCGGAAAGCCCGCCGTGCCAAACCGCCAGGCCCGCATATCCGGCAGCGCCCAGAAGCGGATAGTGCATGGAGACCTTTTTCTGGTATCCGCGCAGCGCTACCTGACGGGCCATCAATGCCCCGACGATAATGCCCAAACCCCAGTTTATATAAGCAGCAATGATCGCCACCAGGGCCACCAGCGTGGCAGCACCGGCACCGGTTTTGGGGATGTCGGCCAGCGCCTCGATCGCCCTGCGGACGGCTTTTGTCGTAGCCAGGGCATAACCGGTCACCAGGATCAAGCACATCTGCATGGAAAAAGTCAGCAATGTCCAGAACCCCTTGTTCCAGTGCTTGAGCATGGAAAAAAACCCGTTGTCTGTAAAAATAACACCCAGGATCATTGTTAAAAAGGTTAGCAAAATGGCGAAGAGAAAGGGATCCGGCATGTATTTGTCGGCCCATCGAGAAAAATAGTCACCAATGCGTCGAACCATGACTGCCTCCTTTGGTTACGGTTCACCATAAACACTCTGCCAGTGGGCGACGGTTATCACCTCCCTTCGGGCAACAGGTATCTTCGGGTCGTCACGCAACATACGATCCGTGACACAACCTTACTGCTTAGGGTCAGCGTCGCTGGCAAAAGAGATGCTGGAGGCATCGTGAGGGGCAACAGTGGCGAGCGGTATCACCGGAGTTGAAGCATTCCAATCGAGTGTGACATTCGATCCGAACGAATCCAAGTGTCTACCGAGAGAAGGTCGGGCACATCTGGTGCAGATATCACAGGATCAGAACTGAACCAGGCTTTTAGCTTGCTTGGTAACCACGCATCAATATCTTCGGCATCAGTCATAGTCGACTAGCGCTTCGATGTCAACAGGTTCGGAGAAAAGGGCCAGACAAAGCCGGTACACCGATCAAGCGCGCCAGAGGCCGACCAGGCAAATCCACAGGTCGTCAGGTTGCCGGTCGATCCCCGGGGTTTTAACTGATTCACCGGTCTTTCTCAAACCAACACCGATCGCTCTTTAATTGAGAACCAGCCTGTTTAATGATACACTGATAGCTGTCTTAATCGCATCGGGCACAAACTTTTCGGGCCGTTTCACCATTTCTTCTTCTTGTGCACGAAATTCGATCTGAGCTTATGAAAAACCATCGATCCATCGTTTTGATGGTCGCCTTTGTGTGTCTGACCAGTGCTTTGGGCTACGGTGGACAACTGAGCATTATTGAACTCAAACACCGCACTGCAGATGAAATCATTGGCATCGTCAAACCGCTTCTCGGTCCGGAAGAGACGATCAGCGGAAAAAAATATGTCGTTTTCCTGACAACAGCCCCCGAGAACCTTTCCCGTATCGAATCGGTTATTCGAAACCTCGACAAGCCGTCCCGCCAGCTGTTGATTACGGTCGTCCAGGGGGAGAACGCCACAGAAGCAATGGCTTTTGTGGATGTTTCCGGCAATGTTTCGATCGGAGACAATGCGCGAATCGAATTCGGGCGGAACCCCCAGTCAAAAGACACCGTATCTGTTTCCGGCCGCAAAGGACAATCTGCACAGCGCAACATGCATATCCAGCAGGTGCGAGCGCAGGAAGGGTTGGCGGTCCTTATTTACATCGGCCAGTCCATACCGGTATCGCATCGAACGGCCGCTCCCCGCCCGTCCGGTAGCCCGCACGCAGACAGTGTGGTATTCCAGGAAGTGCGAACAGGCTTTCGGGTGGTGCCGCGCCTGTCTGGGGAACGCTATGCCCTGGATATCACCTCGCAGCATGAATCGACCTCTTCGGTCCGACGCGGAGCTGTTGAAACACAGCAGATTCAGACCCAGGTCCAGGGCAGGTTGAACCAGTGGCTCGAAATCGGTGGGGTTTTAGGGATCGGACAGTGGAGCGGTACCGGATGGGTCTACAGCGATGAACAGCAGAAGCGGAACCGAGGGCGGGTATTTCTTAAAATCGCGGAAGTTGCTCGTTAGGCGAAACTTTAATTCCGTCAAACCGCCCGGGTGAGGCAGCAGCAGGCCCGACTTCGCAATCAGAAAAGCCTGCGGACCACGCACAGGTTTATCAGTTCCTGTCATCGACAATCTTTTTATTGAAAAAAATCATCCACCTCTCCCCCCAAGGCCTTTGTCGCCGGAACGCCCAGTTCTTCATGCCGGATTTTCAGAACCGTTGGTTCCGAATTAAAAATCTGTTTATTTTTAAATTGTTACAGTCTTATGGGCGCATCCGGGCACTCTGCAGGACCGGTATCATCCTCCATTTCGGCTATCCAAATTCTGAGACTCTCACCAAATGATTAAAAAGACTATTATTTCAATAGATTATAGGTTGGCATGCAATATGCTGTATTGGAATTTTGGGTATCGCCGCTGAACGGCAGAAAGATCTGTGATGAATATTACCAAAGGAGATCAAGATGGGCTGGAAATTTTGGCAAAAGAAAGAACCATTAGCGACAGAAGCCCCGGAAAAAACCCGTCGACTTGGCAAGCCGAGAGATCTGCCCATGGAAGTCGGCCGGCACTTGGTCGTCGAGCAGGGATTGGATCCGGATTGGGCCTGGAGCCTGAAATGTGTGGTAAAGCCAAGGGATAACTCCAAGAGCGCTTTCGATATTCGTGTATTCAATTCGGAAAGTGCGGCGAAGCGCGGTGTGACGGTCAGAGATTATACCTCGCTGGAGGAGCACATGGACCTGATCCTGTTCGCAGGCTGGTATGACAAGGAAAAACGGCAGGCCAGCCTGGAAGGTCCGATGAAAGAGGCCGTGTAAATTCGCCTGGTAGAAAGGGTCGTGTACCTTACATCGCGATCGCAGCGCTCAAGTTGCGCCCTTCACAAATGGCGCAGGTCATAGTGAATATCGGGCGCTCTTGAGCCCGTTCACCGGGCGGATACGCAAGTACTCGTGTCGGTTGGCGGATTTTACTTTGACCTGCCGTACGTCTGTTCCCTGCAGAACGCTCAACGGTACATCAATGCCCGCCGCTCCGAGCGCCCATACCTTGCGAAAAAAATCTCCCAGCCCTTTCACAGGGGTCTTGCCCACCTTTAAGATGATATCCCCGGTCTTGAGGCCGGCTTTTTCGGCCGGTCCGTCAGGGGATGTACGCAGCACGATCACCCGGCCGATGCTTTCATCCAGGTGCATGCCGAGCCAGGGACGCTGTGGTTGGGCGCTGCGACCCTTTCGTATCAAATCCTGGAGTATCGGCTTGAGAAGATCGATCGGCACGAACATGTTGCAGGGTACGGCGCCAAAGCCGGCTACGGCCATCTGGGTGTAGATCGATCCGATTCCCAGCAGCCGCCCGTCACGGCCGATCAGGGCCGCACCGGCAAAACTATCATGGGAAGGGGCGGCATATATGGCACTATCCAGGAGATATTCCCAGTAACCGACAAACTCGCCGCGGGAGATGACGCGAGCCCCCTGGGCCGGATTCTCGTCGGCAGCACTCATCACCACCACCGGCTCGCCTTCAGCGAGTTCGGATGACGCGCCGAATTGCATCGGTTTTACCGGCAGGGGCCGCACGGTGCGTACGAGTCCGAATCCGGTGTCGTGATCGTAAGCAACCAGCGCAGCAGGCACCTTGCTGTCGTTCGGCAAGACAACTTCAATGGTATCGGCCTCCAGGATGATGTACCCGATAGTGAGCACCAGACCGTTGCTGTCGATGACCACGCCGTTGCCCTCTCGCTCTGTGCCCAGCGACCGCGCTGTGCGTGCATCGGCAGGGACAGTCGAACGCACTTTGACTACCGCTTCGAAA
>JAHEIV010000290.1 GCA_024639205.1 Deltaproteobacteria bacterium
ACCAGGCGATCGTCGATTGCGGGCTCAATGACCAGGACACGGCCATATTCGTTGGCGTGGGCGGTGTCGGCGGTTTCGGCGCCCAGATCGCAAAAAGCTTCGGTGCCGCGGTGGTGGCAATCGACGTCGATCCGGTTAAACTGGAGACCATCGCACCTTACGTGGACCGGACATATAATGCCGCTGAAATGCCCTTTAAAGACCTGCGCAAGGCGGTATCGACCTTTGTCAAGGAACAGGGTCGGCGGCGCACCCAGTGGAAGATCTTTGAAACATCCGGTACCGCAGCGGGCCAGCGGACCGCCTTTGGTCTGCTGACCTTCGGGGCATCGCTGGCGGTAGTCGGCTTCACGATGGATACGCTGGAACTGCGCCTGTCGAACCTGATGGCGTTTCATGCCGTTGCCCGCGGCAACTGGGGCTGTCGTCCCGAATTTTACAAACCGGTAATGGATCTGGTGCTGGCAGATAAAGTGAAACTGACGCCGTTTGTGAAAACCTTCCCACTGGAGCAGATCAACGAGGTATTTGAAATGGTTCACAGCCGTCGGATCCAACAGCGGCCGATTTTGATACCGTAGATCAACCGGCAGCGTGAAACATGCGAGGCGCCCGAATCACACAGGTGTTGCCGGGAGCCGGGCTTGCGGCCCCGCCATCGTCGGCATCGCCATATCGCGTTTTTCAAACCCATTGCCGAACAAGAGGTACTGACCATGCACAAACTTCTGACCGACAATCCCGGTGAAAAGATGCTCTTGCTGGGTAACGAGGCGATTGCCCGAGGGGCGATCGAAGCCGGGGTGGCATTTACCAGCACGTATCCGGGAACACCCTCGTCGGAAATAACGCTGAATTTCTTCCAGATGTCCCAGGAAAGCGATCTCTATTTTGAATACAGCACCAATGAAAAAGTGGCACTGGAGGTATCCGCGGCAGCGGCCAATTGCGGTGTGCGCTCCATGGCCGTAATGAAGCACGTGGGGCTCAACGTGGCCGCCGATGCCCTGATGACCCTGGCCTATGTCGGCGTAAAGGCCGGTTTGGTGGTGCTCAGCGCAGACGATCCATTTATGTTCTCCAGTCAAAACGAACAGGACAATCGGTACTATGCCAGGCTGTCCGGTCTGCCGATGCTGGAACCGTCATCGGTGCAGGAGGCCAAAGATATGCTGCCGTATGCCTTCGATCTCTCCGAGCAGCTACAAGAGCCGGTGTTGTTTCGAACCACCACCCGCATCAACCACTCCAGCGGTTTCGTTACGCTCGGCAACATTCGCAAGCGCCAGCCCAAAGGAGATTTCACCAAGGATCCGATGAACCTGGTGACGGTACCGGCCGTATCCCGCAATCTGCATGTGAAACTGCTCAAAAATTATGAAACGGCACGCAAGATAGCCGAATCCTCGCCCTACAATTTCACCGACGGCAGCGGAACCCTCGGAGTCATCTGCAACGGGGTTAGTTATAATTACGTCAGCGACGCTCTCGAGGACCTGCATGCCACCGACCGGATCAAGGTCCTGCGCATCGGGTTCTCCCACCCCCTGCCGGAAGCGCCGATCAAAGACTTCCTCATGGGCTGTGAAAAAATACTGGTGGTCGAAGAAGGCGAGCCCTTTCTCGAGGAGGCGGTCAAGGCCATCGCCCAGGAAGCGAAGCTTACCCTGCCGATCCGTGGTAAAAGCAAAGAACTGTTCAGCCGTCTGTATGAATACGATCCGGCCATGGTTAAAACCAACATCGCCGGTTACTTCGAGATTCCCCGGAAGCCGACCCAGCCGGTGGACGCTTCCGACGTCCCTACCCTGCCTCAGCGCCCGCCCACCCTTTGTGCCGGCTGCTCCCACCGGGCCACCTTTTACGAAGTGCGCGAGGCTGCAAAGGCGCTGGGAGTGGAGACCATTTATCCGACCGACATCGGGTGCTATACCCTCGGTTTACTGCCCCCCCATTCGGCTGCCGACTTTCTGATCTGCATGGGATCCTCCGTGGGTACCGCCGGCGGTTTTTCCAAGGTAACCGACAAAAAAATCATCGCCTTTATCGGCGATTCGACTTTTTTTCACGCCGGCATTGCCGGGCTGGTCAATGCAGTCTTCAACAATCACGATCTCACCCTGGTGATCCTCGACAACGGCACGACGGCGATGACCGGACATCAGCCCCATCCCGGGGTCGACATGCAGCGTCTGAACCTGGACGGTTACGGGCAGGTGTCCATCGAAGCGGTGGTCAGGGGGGTGGGCGTATCCCACGTGACGGTTATCAAACCGTACAAGGTGAAAAAGAGCATCGAGGCCATCAAGGAGGCTATCGCCCATAAAGGCATTTCCGTGATCATCTCCCAGGAAGTATGCGCACTGTATGCCACGGCCTTGAAACTGCCCAAACGCAAACCGTTTCAGATTACCGACAAATGCAAAAACCACCGTGTCTGTATGAGCGAATTGGCCTGTCCGGCTTTTTACGTCTGGAACAAACGCATCAAGATCGATCCGGTACTGTGCACCGGCTGCGCTCTTTGCGCCCAGATCTGTCCGGAAAACGCCATATTGCCGTTGAAAAAGAAAAAGGAAACCGTTTCATAAACCAACCGATAGGAAATGAGTTATGGACGTTACGCGCGTGATCATTGTAGCCGTCGGCGGTCAGGGCAATCTTCTGGCATCCAGTGTGCTGGGGGAGGCCGCCCTGCTGGCCGGCGTCCCCATGCAGATGAGCGAAATCCACGGGATGGCCCAGCGCGGCGGAGTGGTGGAGTCTGCACTGATTTTCGGTGAAGCCAGAAGTACGATCATCTCCGACGGAGAAGCGGATGTACTGGTCGGCTTCGAACCGGCCGAAACCTTGCGGGCTGTGCAAAAGTGCAATGCCGGCTCGGTCGTCATCACCAATCTGGCCCCCCTGATGCCTTTTACTGTCAACATCGGCAAGGGAGTTTACCCGGACCTGGCTGAATTGCAGAACCTGATCCGCGAAAAAACGGCCAAACTGATCGCATTTAACGCGGCCAAATTGGCCAATGAAGCCGGCAACCCCCTGGCCGTTAATATGGTTCTATTAGGAGCCCTGACGCAGGTGGGTTTACTGCCGTTTTCAGCGGAAAACGTAAAAGAAGCGATGGGTCGCAAGACCAAAAAGCAATTTCTCGATTCCAATTTGAAGGCCTTTGACCTGGGATTTCGCGCAGCCGAACAGGCTGGGTAATCCATATCTTTTTATTTGAATAATCGTCCGTCGCTTCTTGCTGTGATGGGACGTAAATGCAAGGCAAAGGAGGAAAGCCATGCCCTGGAACGATGCGTTTGAATGCATGCCGGTGGAAAAATTGAAAGCGTTTCAACTCGAGAAGCTCAAGGAGACCGTCGCCTGGGTCAAGGAAAAAGTGCCGCACTACCGAAATAAGTTCAAAGAGATGGGCATCGGGCCGGATGACATCAAAAGCGTAGAGGATGTGTCCAAACTTCCCTTTACGGTCAAAGACGACCTTCGGGACAACTATCCGTTCAAACTGTGTACCGTACCCATGAAGGATGTGGTGCGAATCCACGCATCTTCGGGCACCACCGGCAAGCCGATCACCGGTCCCTACACAGCCGAAGACCTGGAGCAGTGGACCGAGTGCATGGCTCGCAATCTCTGGGCAGCCGGCATCCGCAAGGAAGATATCGTTCAGAATGCCTACGGATACGGCCTTTTTACCGGGGGTTTGGGGTTTCACCAGGGGGCAACGGCGATCGGCTGCACGATCGTGCCGACCAGTTCCGGACTCACCGAACGACAGATCACCTTGATGAAGGATTTCGGGACCACCGTGCTTTTCTGCACGCCTTCTTACGCCCTGACGATCGCAGAGCGCGCAGAAGAATTGAAAATCAACTTCCGCGATCTGCCCGTTCGGGTCGGTGTTTTCGGTGCCGAACCCTGGACGGTGCAAATGCGCCAGGAAATCGAGGACCGTCTTGGTATCAAGGCTCATGAAGCATACGGGCTTACGGAACTCTGCGGCCCTGGAGTGGCTTTCGACGCCGAGGATCAAAATGGATTGTACATCAACGAAGATCACTTCCTGGCCGAAACCGTCGATCCCCAGACCCTGGAGCCCGTGGCGGAAGGTGAAAAAGGCGAACTGGTGTTTACTTCCCTGCAGCGTCGGGCCATGCCGATGATCCGCTATCGGACCAAGGACATCACGAGGCTGTGGCGGGAGCCCGGGCATGAAGGCCGCACCTTTGTCCGGATGGAAAAAGTCACCGGCCGCTCGGACGACATGCTGATCATCAGCGGTGTAAACGTGTTTCCCTCCCAGATCGAATCACTGCTGCTCGACCTCGACGAGGTGGAGCCTCAGTATCGCCTGGTGGTCCGCAAGAAAGGATACCTGGATCAGCTGGTGGTCCAGGTGGAAGGAAAAAAGGAAATATACGAGGCCGGGGAAGATCGACGCCATGAAGTGGAAGGCAAAATTGCCGCCCACATCAAGGGAAACATCGGCATCAGCGTGGAAGTGGATCTGGTAGAGCACAAATTCATTGCCCGCAGTGAAGGCAAGGC
>JAHEIV010000291.1 GCA_024639205.1 Deltaproteobacteria bacterium
GCTTCCCGGTAGGTGTCGATGCTGCCGATATCGAGCCGGGAAGCGCTGAGCCGAAAGGCATACATCGGCTGCTGCCGGCACAGATAAGCGATAAAGTGCCCCGGTGCGTCCCGATTCACCGATGCGGACAAAAACGCGTCGAGCTGAGTACCCACCGAAGCCTTGAAAAAATAGAGCGGCGGGCAGATCCAGTTGGAAGGCGGCTGTCGGGGTTTTTCCAGAAGCCGCAGCACCCGGTCATCTGCCTGCAGTTCCAAAACCCCTGTTTTTTTCAACCGGTGTTCATCGGATTCCGGCAGCGCAACGATGCGGTGACAGTCGCCCTGCAAAAATTGCCGCCACAGGGGGCCGAGCCCGAACCGGTAGATGTTGTCGCCGGCAGAGACCAGCGTCCGCGACGGATCCCCGATTTTTTTCAGCACCAGTTGAAGATCCGCGGCGGCACCGAGCCGGTTTTCATTGGCCGTGGCCCCGTCGTTGGTTATCTCGACGCTGGCGATCTTTTCCCGGTTCGATTGAAGCCACGACTTGCGCCATTTCACAAAGTGGCTGAAAAACCGATCATTGGTGACGATATGAACGGTTGAAAGATACGGCAGTTCGGCAAGCTGGTCCATCAGGTAGTCGATCACCGGTCGGTCAGCCACCGGCAGTAGCGGTTTGGGGAAACGCTTGGTCAGTGGAGCCATCCGGGTGGCAAAACCCGCGCAGAGGACAATAGCGTTCACAGCAGCCGCACCCCGTCCGCAGACTCCGCCAGGTATACGGCAGCCTGCTCGGCCACCTCCGGATGCAGCTTCCGGTAGGCTTCCTGAATGTCTGCGGCCGCCAGTTCCGCGGTGTCCGGCCGGACAAAACCCACCACACAACCGCCGAATCCGCCACCGCTGAAACGCGAACCGATCACCCCCTCGGCCGAAGCGACAATTTGCTGCAGATCATGGATCGGCGGACTGCCGCATTCGTACTGCTCGATGGAACTTGTGCAAGACGCGAACATCAACCGCCCGAAATCCTCCATCCGGCCCTGCTGCCAGGCCGCCAGGCCGTCTGTAACGCGCTGAACCTCGCTGAAATAGTGCCGGGCGCGTCGAGCCAGATGAGGGGCGAGCTTGTGACCATGGTGGAAAAAGTCCGCTTCGGTCACATCCGACAGCACTGCGGCTGGAGCAGCGCCGGCCAGGGAGGAAAGCCCGGCGGCCGCTTCCCGGCACTCCTGCACCCGGGAGTTGTAACCGGTGGTGGTCAATTCCCGGGAGTAACCCGAATAAGCCACCAGGATCCGGTAAGCGGACGCGTCGGATTTATCGGGCAGCTTGTGCACGTCCTCTTCTTTGGTATCGATGTGCAGCAGGCAGTTGCGGCGACCGAACTCGATGCTGGTCTGATCCAGGATGCCGTTGTTCAGACCGATGTATTGGTTCTCGGCGCGCCGGGTCAACTGCACGTAGTCCCACGGCTGCAGCTGGATATCGTTGGCGGCAGCCAGGGCGTGCAGGTAGGCCAGCAGCACCGAGGCCGAGGAACTCAAGCCGCAGCCGGGCAGCATTCCGTCCAGAAGCCCCACGACACCGGTTTTGAGCGAAAAATCGTGCCGCAGGGCCAAGGCCGCCGCCCGGGGGTAAATCCCCCAGAAACTGCCGACGGTTTCGGGGACCGCATCCAGCGAAAACTTTACCCGGCCCGGGTAGTTGCGGCTTCGCAGCCGAATCTGTTGGTCTTTGGCCGGTGTAAATGCCATCAGGGTGCAGGCGTTGATGGACATGCCCAATACCGGCCCGCCCTGGTGATCGATGTGGGCGCCGAGGGGACAGATGCGATAGGGAGAGGCAATGATGCGCACCTTGTCGAGCGGGATTTCTTCTTCGCGGGCAAGTGATTCCAATAACAGTTTTTTTGCATGTTTAAGATCGGGGAAGTACATGACCGCCTAAACCCCCTGTTCGATCGTTTGACGGCAGACACTCTTGGCGCAACGGCTCTATTTCAAAAACTCCTCGCGCAGGGGATAAAACGTGTCCACCACCCGCACGTGTGAGCTGAGCAGTTGAACCGTGTGCGGCACATCGGGCGGCACTGTGACCAGGTCTCCCGGGCCCATGCGCGTCGGCTCCCCATCCAGAAAAAACAACAGTTCTCCGGTTACCAGATAGGTAATCTGCTCGTGGGGATGGGAGTGGGGCGGATCCGGTTCTTTGGTAGGGCCGTCACCAAAATCGAGAACAACCACCATCAGGTTGTCGGTGTGGGTCAGATACCGCTCGCGCTTCGGAGCGATCGCTTCCGGCGTGACATCGGCAGCTCGAATGACTCCCATGTGACCTCCTGCTGTTGACAGTTGCTGCGGGTGCCGAACCGACCATGGCCCAGATCCCGCAAATTGACAATTTCCTGTTCCTATACTAAATCGAAACGTATAGTTTCAATACCTAAAAGCGTCTTTTCATAAATGGCCTATATCCCACTGGTCGGCGTTCTCGCCCTATCAGCGGGTTTCCGGCTGTAACGTGCATCCAGTGTCTCGCCGCAAACACAAGGTCGCCATCTCAGCGTATTTGGGAACGGCTGGCGAGTTTCTCCGGCCTTGCCCGGCGAAAAAGTGTTATGTGCGTAAGGATCACGGAAAGCGCCATCAACCATCCAAGGGGAGCACGAAAGAGGGGTCGGTATGTCTTACCTCGATGATCTATTCGGACTGCAGGACCAAACCGCCATCGTGTCCGGCGGTGCCGGGGTGATTGGCACGATGATGTCCGCGGCGCTGCTGAGCGCCGGTGCAAGGGTGACGCTCTGGAGCCGAACCCAGGAATCGGTGGATGCAGCGGTAACGAAGCTGGCAACTTCGCCTGAATCAGCCGACCGGGTGGACGGCCGCCGGCTGGACACCGGAAGCGAAACCGAGGTCGAGACAGCGCTAAATAAAGTGATTGCCCGGTTCGGATCTCCCGATATTCTGATCAATGCCGTCGGCGGCAACTTCAGCAAGGGGCCGCTGGTGGAAACCGATATGGAGCAATTCAAACAGATACTGCACCTCAACCTGGTGGCCGGCTTGATGGTACCGACGAAAGTGGTGGCGGCTCACTGGATAAAGAACCAGATCCGGGGGGCGATCATCAACTTGACCTCGATGACATCCTACAACCCGTTATCGGGTGTATGGGCCTACGATGCAGCCAAAGCCGGTGTGCTGAACCTTACCATGGCTGCAGCCAATGAGTTCGCCCCGCACGGTATCCGGGTGAACGCGGTGGCACCCGGGTTCTTCCTGGGAAAGCAGAACCGCGCACTGCTGATAGACGAAAAAACCGGCGAACACACTGCTCGGGGAAAGGCGATCATCGAACACACCCCCTTCAGGCGTTTCGGGCAAGTGGAGGAGCTGGTCGGTGCCACCCTGTTTCTGGCCAGCAACACGGCCGCTGGATTTGTAACCGGCATATCCATCCCGGTAGATGGCGGATACCTGGCTCATAACATCTAGCCGGCATCGTCATGTGAAGTCGATGGTCCCCATAGATCCGAATCTTTCAGGATTTGCAGTAAAAGAGGCAAACCATGGTAATTGGTAAAGGCAGCCCGGACACGGTTCTTTCGGAAAAGGAGGTGGCGGAGATCATCGACTCCGGCGTCCCGATGAAACTATACGCCGGCAAACGCGTGCTCGCCCTCACGCCGGATGCGACCCGCACCTGCCCCCTGCCGATGATGATCCGGGCCGTCAACAAGATCATTGGCGCCCGCAGTGCGGCGCTCGATTTCATGGTGGCCCTGGGGACCCACACGCCCCTGTCCGGCGAAGAAATCCTCGCGCTGTTCGGGATTTCCGACTTCCAGCGAAGCCGGGAGTTTGCCAAGTCGAAATTTCTAAATCACCGCTGGGATAATCCGGCAACCTTTCAGCGCATCGGCCTTCTGACGGAAAATGAGGTGGCAGATATTTCCGGCGGCCTGATGCGCGAGACCGTACCCATCGACATCAACCGCAGCATCTTTGACTACGACCTTGTCTTGATTCTCGGCCCGGTTTTCCCGCACGAAGTCGTGGGTTTTTCCGGCGGCGCCAAATACCTGTTTCCGGGAATCTCCGGCGGGGAGTTCCTGCACTTTTTTCACTGGCTGTCTGCCGTCATCACCTGCGCAAAAACCATCGGCCGCAAGCACACGCCGGTCAGGGATATCATCCATCGAGCGCTGTCCAGGATCGAGGTTCCCGTCGCATGCCTGGCCATGGTCGTTTCGCCGGGAAACCGGCTGTGCGGACTGTATGCCGGAGATGTCAAAAAGACCTGGTCTGCGGCTGCCGACCTGTCCGCGCAGCTGCACGTGGTGACAAAAACCCGCCCCTTTCGCATCGTATTGGGACGCGCACCGGAAATGTACGATGAACTCTGGGTTGCCGGCAAAGTCATGTACAAGCTCGAGCAGGTGGTGGCCAAAGGGGGACAGCTGATTATTTACGGTCCTCATATCTGCGAGGTGTCGCGAACCTGGGGACCGCTGATCGAAAAAATCGGGTACCATGTCCGGGACTATTTCCTTGCGCAACCGGA
>JAHEIV010000292.1 GCA_024639205.1 Deltaproteobacteria bacterium
AAACGGGCAAAATACGATCGGGTACTCCAGACCTTTGCTTTTGTGAACCGTGACGATTTTAACCGCCAATTCGTCGCTTTCCAGGCGCAACTGGTGCTCATCACTGCCGGGTGCATCGGCGCTGCTTCGATCGACCAACCACTTATGAAGCCCTGCCGGGGTGCGCTGCCGGCTGTCGGCTTCGCGGTGCATCACTTCAGCCAGGTGCAGCAGGTTGGTCAAGCGGCGTTCACCATCCGAAAACGCCAGCAGCTGTTCTCTGACCTTTTCACGGACCAGTAATGTGCGAAACATCCGGATGAACCCGAAGCGTTTCCAGGAGTCGGCGTACGCCGCAAACCGGTGTCGGCGATGTTCCCACTCGGACGGTTTTTCATCGGCCCGGGCCAGCGTATCGCCGGAAACGCAAAGCATATCGGTTGCCAGTGCAGAGCGAAAAAAGGCTTCATTGCCGTTTTCCAGGATGCCGATCAAAACCCGCCGAAGCTCCTGGGCTTCCCGAGTGGCGAATATGCTGCCGGAACCGTAGAGCACGGCCGGTATCTCCCGTTTTGCAAGACTCTGCTTGACGATCTGTGCCTGGCGGTTGGTGCGCACCAGCACGGCAATGTCAGCCGGTGCAACCGGGTCGACCCCGTCGTTGACCAGTCGCGCAATTTCATCTGCGACCGCTTCACTGATAATCGGAACGGCATCGGTTTTGTTAACCGGTTTTTTGCCTTGAGACGGCAGGAACCACAGCACCAGCGATGGGTGGGTTGCCTTCGGACGACGCCTTGGTTTTTGGCCGGGTCGAATGTGCTCGCAGCTGATGGCGTCAAATAAAAACGGTGCCCGGCTGTCGGCGAAAAGGGTGTTCACGGCCTGGATCAAGCCGGGTTCGGAGCGCCAGTTTTCCTGCAAAGTGTACCGTGAATCGGCCCTGGCGGCAGCCTGCAGGTAAGAGAAAATGTCTGCTCCGCGAAAGCTGTAGATCGACTGCTTCGGGTCGCCGATGATAAACAGCAGGTTCTGGCCGGATCCGAAAAAGGTGGAAAATATGTCGTACTGCGCTGTGTCGGTATCCTGAAACTCATCCACCAGCGCGGCTCGGTATTTTTTGCGGGTCTTTTGCACAAGCAGTCGTGCGGCACCCCCGGGGCCTGAATCCAGTGCTTTTTTCACCGCCAGCAGCAGGTCATCATAGTGCTGGATGTTACGTTTTTTTTTGCGACGGTCAAACTCGGTGGCAGCCCATCGGAAGTATTCGGTATTCAGGTGTAGCATCATTTGCCGCATCTCGGCTTCCAGGGCCAGGCCGGAGCGCTGGAGCGCGCCGCAGATGCGAAACAGTTTGTGCTGCGGTGGCCGGTGCCCTCTTCGAATGCTCCCTTGCAGGCCGGTGGCGGTGAACTTGTCCAGGGCTTTGAACGGTGGAAAATCAGGATTCGGCGAGCCGGTAAAGCGGTCCATTTCAGCGGCCAGGCCGGCCAGACGGACCTCCCGGTTGCGCAGCCGATTATCCGTTTTCAGGCTGCCGTAAGTTCGGCCGTCCAGACCGGGTGAGCGCAACAGCTCCAGCACCTGATCTTTTGCCGCCGGCCAGTGGTCGACCAATTGCTCGAATTGCCGGCGGTATTCCGCCAGGGCGGTCAATTCCGGCCGTCGAACCGATGGGATGATGTCTGCTTCCAGGAAATGGAAACTCCCCTGCAATCGCTCGAAATACACCGGATCGCGGATGCCGTTGCGTGCGGCAAAAGATACCCATTCAGGTGGCGCCGTGTAAAAGTGGGTTCGCCAGAAATCCTCCGCGACCTCCCTTTGCAGATCCCGAGAATCGGTGACCAGCTCGGTGTCATACAGATTGCCGGTTTCAAAGGCATTTTCCTGCAGGATGCGCTGGCAGAAACCGTGAATGGTGAAAATGGCCGCCCGGTCGAAATCGATGAGCGCGTCGCCGAGAAGACGGAGGGCTCTGCGGTGGTTGGGAGTTCTTTCGAGCAACCCGGCAATGAGATCATCCGATGCGGTACCCGAGATAAAACCATTGCGGGCTTCCACCATTCGGGTGCGAATCCGCGTCTTCAATTCCTCGGTGGCCGCCTTGGTATAGGTTACCACCAGAATCTGGTCCACGGTCATCCCCTGCTCCAGCAGGAGGCGAATGAACAGTCCGGCGATCGTGTAGGTTTTTCCCGTTCCGGCGCTGGCTTCAATAAGCCGCGTGGCGGTGAGCGGTATGTCGAAGAGATTAAAGGGGTTGATTTCTGCCATACGCGCGGTTCAGACGATAAACGAAAACGAGTACTTCAGCGACGGCACGATAGAGTTCAGCCGGAATTTCCGTATCCATATCAAGTGCTTCGAGCACTTCAACCAGATTTTGATCTTCAAAAACGGGCACCTCGTTCTGGTGGGCCACTTCGATGATACGGCGGGCGATTTCGCCTCTTCCCTTTGCCGTAATACGGGGAGCCCGGTCTTTGTCCGCCTCGTATTTTACGGCCGCCGCTTTTTTCTGCCGCTGGTCCATTTTCACACCCGCAAATCGATTTGACGATCGGAGAAAACATCTGCTGTCTGCGTGATTCGTTCCTGTCGAAGCCGGGGGTGCAGGCGCACATCTACCCGTACGGAACGAAAATGCTTTGTCATCTCTTCGCGGAACCGATCGATCTCTTTCTCCAGAACGCGTTTTACCTTTTCATTTCCCACGCGGAAAGTGATCTGCAATGATTTTTCCAATAAATACAGATCCGATTGGATTTCACCGATTCGATCCATGTTCAGCATTACCGTTATTCGGCTGCCGGTCGATTCCCCTTTTTTATTCCGTGAACCCATAAAAACTTTCAGCATGCCTTTCTGACTGGTTTTTTTCAGGTGGAATAACACGCTGAACACCGGGGGCGTCTCCGCATCCGGTGGATGGATCCGGATGAAATTCTGCTGGCGCTCGATTCCCGCCAGCAAGCGACCCACATTGGACTTGAGATCATTCAATTCTGCGAAAGCGGCGGGTGACCGCCCGGAGGAGTCACTTATAAACTTATTCAAAACCAACAAATTGGGTTTCAGATCGCGATCGAAAACCTGGCGAATCTGTGATTGTTTGCTTTCGAGGGACCCAGCGCGGCCCTGGCTGTCGTGGTCCGGCTGTCCGAGTATGCTTTCCATCCGTTTTTCGAAGAAGAATCCGGAGTTTTCGACCAGATTCTTCAGCAGCGACGCAATTTCTGTCGAACCAACGGTCGCAAGCGACGGCTGCAGAAAGTTTCGGACAGTCAACAAGGCCTGTCGAACCGGATCGGGCATCCGCTCGCGGCCGGCCGCCTGTCTGTCCGCTTGAACGGCGCGGTCAATGACTGCGGGTAGTTGATGAACCAACCGATCCAGCAAACTGCCCGTTAGATCCGGTGGGGCTCTGGTGGTGCCGGCTTCCGGCTGTGAAGAGTGAAGATGCTTCAACTTGATCTGTTCGCCGATTTCCTCTACCCGGACACGGATCTTCTCCCCCGGGTGAAAGGCCAGATCGGTATCAGCCAGCACTCGCAGATTTCCAAATTCAATCAAGACCTTACCGCTGCTGGTGATCTCCGCGACTCTTCCGTTGAGCAGATCACCCGGTTTGAGGACCGCTTCTGCAGGTACGGAACTGTGAGGGTGCGGATGTATGACCGCTTTAAAAAAGGAGGCAACCGTCATTGCAATATTTGGTTCTGCCGGTTGCCGTTGACCATGGCAGCAAGCATAGTTGGGTGCCCTGTTGTAGCCCGGTGCGCCACCGACTGTTGAAAAACAGTCCGCAACCGCCCGGATTGATCATCGGGTACAGATGTGTTACACCGGCATCACAAATTCCAGAAATTCATTTCCGGCCGCGCCGGGGTTCACTATACATCGCGAAGCCTCCAAGGTAAAGGGCATGTTTTCAGGCATTCAGGAAATCCTGGTCATCGTTCTGATTATCGTTGTCGTCCTGATGGCACCCCGGATACTGCAGCGGGGGCAACCAAATGCGGCCGGTTCATCGGGCGCTCCTGCCTCCCGGCTTCCATTGTCGCGCCCGTTGCGGCTGGCGGTGGTCCTTTCCGTCATCTGGCTGGTGGCATCCGCCGCATATTTTCAACCCTGGAAATCCGATCTCACCCTCTTTCTTTTTGCCGGCATCTCGCCGGTAGCCCTTCTGTGGGGCGTGATCTGGATCAAACGCTGATTGGCGTGGCTCACCCCCCGAGAGCTGCACCGATTGCGTCGATCCGCATATCCCCCTCAAGCATTTCCCGGAAGATGCCGATAATATTCATCGATGATGTTTGACCGGAATCCGGCATGAATGGCCCCGTGCCATTCAACGAACCTACTTTGTTCCGATCAACGGGCGATTGTTGACATGCAACCCCAGCGCTTTCCAAAATTTGCCGATATCTGTGCCAAAATCAGTATGAACCTGCCGGAAGAATCCGCCTGGCACTGGGACGAACCATTTGGCACCGCCCTGGTGGCCTTCGAAAAAAGCGACGTCGATTTGGTCCTTTTCCCCTTGATCAAGGA
>JAHEIV010000293.1 GCA_024639205.1 Deltaproteobacteria bacterium
GCGGGAGCCATATATTTCTCGGGTGTAAATCATAAAGTATTTGAAGTATTTAAAAATTCCGGATTTCTCAACGAGATCGGCAAGACGCACATTCGCAGGTCTACACAAGCCGCCATTCGCGAGGCCATGCGGGAATCTTTCTGTCCGGCGATCTGCGCAGCATGCAACTACGTGATATTTGCGGAGTGCCCGGATTTGAAGAGGGGCGACTGGGAAATCTTCGGTGAGGGTGTCCAGCCGCGGGTCTGTTATTTATCCCAGCAGGTGAAAGATGTTGCAAAAGATCAAAAGTCTGATGAAATTGCGGACAAAGAAACACCAACAACGGAAGCGGGAAGCAGATGATGAAGCTACTGGTATACACCGATGGGACGCAGGATGCAGCCAGGGCCCTGGAATTTGCAGCTGAGTTGAAGAAGCGCCTGGGAGCAGAGCTGGCGGTTATCACCATCCGCTCCGGCACTCATGCCACTGAAGAGCCGCCACCGGTAGGAATCGATTATCCGTTAACCAGCCGCGATTCCCTGCCGGAAGGCTTGCAAGTTCTGGTCGATGCAATCGACGTGCTCGACGCTACCGGCCTGCTGCAGGCACCTGAGACCATCCGTATCCAGGATGTTGCTCGCGGCCACCTCTTTGCCTGCCGGACAGCTGACGACGAACGCATCGCATTTTACGAATGCTTTGGCCATTTCATTGACTCGCTCAACCATGAAATTGAGCGGCACCATTACAATTTGCTGATCATCTCCCCGCAGAGTCTCGGAAAGCTACAGCGACTGATGAAGGGAGATCCCGTGCGCAAGCTGGCTCTCGATCTGTACACTTCTGCCCTGGTAGTTCGCGGGGGCGGACCGGACAGTCGGTACATAGTTTGTGCAGACGGATCTCCATCGTCAAAAAGGCAATTCCCCCTGCTCAAAGACCTGCTGCATTCCATCCGTGGAACGGTTGACCTGATCTGGGTGAAAAGACCCGACGCCGACAAAGAGGACATCCGGGTTGCCGAAGAGTGCCTGCAGCATGCCTTGCGCTGGCTGGAAACCTGCGATCGGACCGTCGCCGTGCACCGGTTAGAAGGAGATAATCCGGCCGACCTGATTGTCGATGAGGCCGGCGATTCATCCGTCATCGTCATGGGCGCCAGTTTGCGCCACGACGTATATCGACGCATGCTCGGAAGCCTACCCATGCAGGTTTTGTCCCGGTCCCAGTCGAGCATCCTGCTTGTCAAGCTTCCCCCGGAAGCAGATGCCGATTTCTTGAAGGCTTCTTTTACCTGCTGAAGTGCGGATGACTGCCATAGTGCGCGGTTATCCCGGCGGGGCAGCCGGGCCTTGGATCCGGAAGCCGTTGGTTTCCAGCAGTTTGCAGATGCCGGGCACGTGGGGCGCGCCCACACAGACTACGGCATTGCCGGCATCCAGATAAGATCGCATTCGCTGGAAGAATGTCTCGTCACGACGGTCGATGACGGAGTGGTGCCGGCTGGGAAATCCGGTGGCGGTGGTGCGGATTTTTTCCAGGTCGGCTGCCAGGTAATGCCGCACATAATCTTTTCGGTAGGTATCCCACTTGTTCACGCGTTGGAGGAAGCTGACGATCCTTTCAAGGGAGAGGCCTTCCAACACGGCCACCTGTTCTTGGACACTTTCCATGGCTACCACCTCACGGTTCATTTCCCGTGCAATCTCGTAGGCTTCCAGATCCACGGAATAGCGCCATCCCCACCTTTCCAGGTAAGCCGACCATAGGGTGAAAAAAGTCAGCCAGGGTTTCATCCCGGCGGTCATTTCGTGAAGCGCATCCTCGGATCCGGGGACACTGAGGCGGATCGCATCTTCCAGCGTTTTTCGGCGGCAGCCGGGAAAGAGTTTGTCGTTGATTTTGTCCACCGTCTGCCGGTCCAGTGTATCCAGTACGCTTTCAGCGGGTTTATGGACGATGCCCGATGTTCGGATTGCCTGCAGGCTTTTTTCATCCAGGGGGCCTTCGAACAACACCGCTGTGGCTTCGGAAAACAGCTGACGGAATGAATTTCGAAAGCTGTAAGGGAAAAAATGCGCGGTTCCCACCAGATAAGATACCAGAGGGCCCTTGCGAATTCCCCACATGGTTTTGAGCTCTTTTTCTTTTTTTGTTCGCCAAAACATTTGGCCGGCTAACCCTTATCGTTGTTTCAGAAATTCTCGAATACCGGTCAAAATGGTCCGATATTTCAGATCGACGGTTCCCATCTGGTAAGGCCTGGTGGGCATCCCGCCCCACTTTCTTTTAAAGCGCCGCAAACCATCGTTGATACCCAATCCGAGATGGATAGTCGTTTTTCCGGTTTGCCGGCTGAGTGCCACCATCGTAGCCATCAGCATATCGGATGCACCGGTGATGTAATTTCGTTTGGAGTAACAGCCGATAACGTAGGTAGAAAAGTGGACCGGCGCCAGGTCGGCCACATAAAAGGCGTTTAACCGGCCGCTGCCGTCTATGGCATTGAGCACGATACCACCGGATGTGCCCTGTAAAAAAGCGGGCATCCGATCCAGCAGTCTTTTCACCCGGGGTCCCGGATTCACTCGCGCGACAAATTCGTCCATGAGCTGGCGATGGGATGGATTCATTGATTCGGCTTTCTCGACAGTCAAGTGACGCGAGGCGTTGCGGATGTTTCGTCTCACCGGCGGGAGCATCGGAACATCTTGAAGGTCAAGGGTGTAGTAATCATCGCTGGCAGTTTCAACGGATCCGGCAGGCAGCGACAACGGGCGTTGAGGGGTGATATAGGATAAGCGCATTGGTCGAAAACGCTGCTGCAGGCGATTGGCCATGGCCTCGAATTTGCGCAGATCGAATTCTCTGGTCAGCGGATAACCATTTAGGATCAACTCTCCTTGCTTCCAATGTATGAGGCAGTCCTCCACCAGAAACGGTTCTCCGCCGGATATCCCCGAGATCAGATCGACACTGTGCTCCGGGATATAGGCCTTGTCCAGAATGGTTGCTTTTTCTTCTGCGGTCAGCATTCCTGAAAAACCCTGCTCCCACACACAATCGCCCCATGGTAAGGATCAACGGTGCTTGTGATCGATACAGAACCCCTGCAGAAAGGGATGCCGCCGGAGAAAAACTTTCACTGGGTGTTAAAGACGCAAACGGGTTCTCGATTCGACCTATCATACTATAGCCTGCAGCCCAATGGCGCTTCAGCACCATCAAGGCTTGAAGACCTTCATTCCGTCTTTGGTGTCCTGAACGACGAACCCGAGCGACTGGATCTCGTCCCGCAGACGATCGGAAGCGTCCCAGTTTTTCTCCTGACGGGCCTTACTGCGCTCATCTGCTAGCTTGCGGACCGCATTGGGCAGCATGTCTTCCTGATCAACTTGCTCCAGGTCCAATCCGAGCACGCGTTCAAAATCCAAGACGGTGGCCAGCTTGTCAGCCCCGGTCAGCTCCGCCCTGAGGGTTTCCTGCACAACTGCCATCGCCCGGGGCATGTTCAGGTCGTCATTAACCGCCGCAAGCAGTCGGTCCCGGTACAGCGGTTGTACAACCCCCTTTTCGGCGTGATTGCGCCTGAGCTGCCGGACCTTGTTTTGTAAATGCTGCAAACCGTTGCGGGCTGCCTCCACCGACTCGTCGCTGTACTCCATCGGTTTGCGGTAGTGGGTCAGAAATGCTGCAAAGCGATACACCAGAGGATTGATCCCTCGCTGAAGGAAAGTGGAATCGAGGGTAAGAAAATTATTGGTACTTTTGGCCATCTTCTTGCCGCCGTGAATGTTCAGAAAAGCGCCGTGCATCCAGAAATTGAAGAACTTTTTTCCCGTGGCCGCTTCGGACTGGGCGATTTCGTTGGTGTGGTGTACATCGATGTGATCGACTCCACCGCAGTGAATGTCAAGCTGATCTCCGAGAAATTTCATGCTCATGGCGGAACATTCGATATGCCAGCCCGGAAAACCGACGCCCCAGGGAGATTCCCATTCCATCTGCCGACGTACCTGAGGAGGGGAGAATTTCCAGAGGGCAAAATCGGTTGGATTTCGCTTCTCCGGATTTTTTTCCACACGGGCGCCTTCCTGCAGAGCGTCCAGGTTCTGGTTTGACAGCTTTGCGTAGTTTTCGAACTTTGCCGTGTCAAAGTAGACACCGTCGCTGATCCGATACGTGTACCCTTTGTCTTCCAGTATGCGAATCAGGTCGATCTGCTCGGGGATGGCATCGGTGGCCTTGCACCAGATGTCAGGCTCAATGATATTCAAGCGTGCGATGTCTTTCTTAAAGGCTTCTGTGTAAAATGCCGCAATCTCCCAGGCGCTTTTGCCTTCCCGACGAGCACCGGTTTCCATTTTGTCTTCGCCCATATCTCGATCGCCGGTTAGATGGCCCACATCGGTGATGTTCATCACGTGTTTAACCCGGTAGCCGTTGTAGAGAAGCACGCGTTTTAAGATATCCTCAAATATGTAAGTACGCAGGTTGCCGATGTGGGCGTGGTTGTAAACTGTCGGGCCGCACGTGTATAAGCCGACGAT
>JAHEIV010000294.1 GCA_024639205.1 Deltaproteobacteria bacterium
TCCGAATCAACTGGTCAGTGTCTCTGCCTCTTTGATTCCTTTCCTGGAAAATGACGATGCCAACCGTGCCCTGATGGGGTCCAACATGCAGCGTCAGGCCGTACCGCTGTTGGTCAACGAAGCCCCTCTGGTGGGCACCGGTATCGAAGGTGTGGTAGCCAAAGACTCCGGTGTGGCCGTGGTGGCAAAGCGGGATGCTGAAGTCGTCGGCGTAGATGCCTCACGAATTGTGCTGAAACACAAGCCTTCGCCGAATTTGACCGCCAAGGACGTGACCATTTACAACCTTTCAAAATTTATCCGCAGCAATCAGAACACCTGTTTCAATCACCGCCCCATAGTGAAAAGGGGACAAGCGGTAAAAGCCGGCGAAATCATCGCCGACGGTCCGGCCACCGACCAGGGCGAGCTGGCGCTGGGAAAGAATGTCACCGTGGCCTTCATGCCCTGGGGGGGCTATAACTTCGAAGATTCCATCCTTGTCAGTGAAAGGCTGGTGCGTGACGGCGTCTACACTTCGGTTCATATCGAGGAGTTTGAAGTGGTAGCCCGCGATACCAAACTCGGCAAGGAGGACATCACCCGTGACATACCCAATGTTGGTGAGGAGGCGCTTAAAAATCTCGACGAAAGCGGTATTATACGCCTGGGAGCTGAAGTCGGACCGGGTGACATCCTGGTAGGCAAAATCACTCCCAAAGGGGAAACCCAGTTGTCGCCCGAGGAGAAATTGCTGCGGGCCATATTCGGTGAAAAAGCCGGTGATGTGAAAGATACTTCCTTGCGGGTACCTCCGGGTGTGCAGGGGACCGTCATCGATGCCAAGGTCTTCTCCCGGCGTGGTATCGAGAAAGACGACCGGACTCGGCTGATCGAAGACGAAGAAATCGCAGGCCACGCAAAGGACTGTGACGACGAAATCACCGTAATCGAAGATGTTTTTCGCGACGAGCTAAAGCGGCTGCTGATCGGGACGAAATCGCAGGTATCGCTGAAAAAAGGAAAAAAATCGCTGCTGTCGAAGGGAGCGAAGATCGACGAAGAGTTCCTTGGCACGGTGCCGATGGCCCAGCTGGAAGGGCTGGTTGTGGACAACGTAAAAAAGACCGAAAAAGTTCACGAACTGCTGGAACGTTATCGTGAGCAGTGCGATCATTGCCGGATGGTTCTCGAGCAGCAGATGAGCCGCTTCGAAAAGGGCGACGATCTGCCGCCCGGTGTGATCAAGTTGGTGAAGGTCTACGTAGCCATGAAGCGCAAGTTGTCCGTCGGGGACAAGATGGCCGGCCGTCACGGTAACAAAGGGGTGGTCTCCCGCGTTCTGCCAGTCGAAGATCTACCGTACTTTGCAGACGGCACACCGGTGGACATGGTCTTGAATCCGCTGGGGGTGCCGTCGCGAATGAATGTCGGGCAGATTCTGGAAATTCACCTGGGCCTTGCCGCCAAGGGGCTTGGAACCCAGTTAAACGAGCTTCTGCGGGATAACAAAGTAAAATTGCTGCGCGACAAGCTGAAACGTATTTTTGACGATCCGGAAACCCAGAACACCCTGAAGAATTTTAAATCCGATGAACTGGTGAAGTTTGCAGAGCGATACCGCAACGGGGTTCATATGGCGACACCGGTATTTGACGGAGCCAAGGAAGACGAAATCAAAGCGCTGCTGCACGAAGCAGGTTTGGAGCGTACCGGCCAGACGACGCTTTACGACGGCCGATCCGGAGAGCCTTTCAGGGAGCAGATCACGGTGGGCACGATGTATATGCTCAAACTGCACCATCTCGTCGATGACAAAATCCATGCACGATCCATCGGCCCTTATTCGCTGGTTACGCAGCAACCGCTCGGCGGCAAAGCGCAGTTCGGTGGTCAGCGACTCGGAGAAATGGAGGTCTGGGCCATGGAGGCTTACGGTGCCGCTCACGCGTTGCAGGAATTTTTGACTGTCAAGTCCGATGACATGGCCGGAAGGACGCGAATGTACGAGAAAATCGTGAAAGGTCAAAATGTTCTGGAGCCGGGAATACCGGAATCATTTCGGGTTATGACCAAAGAGCTGCAAGCGCTGGGTTTGGACATTGATCTGCTGGAAGGGCAGACGGAGTGAAACGACGCCCGGCTGCGGCTTCGACCCATGTGTAAATAAGATTCAAGATCGTACCACCCGCTAATGCCAACGGGAAAGGGATAAACGGTATGGAAACATTGTATGATTTCTTCGCTAAACCGACCGACCCCCGGAAATACACGGGAATTCGAATTGCACTTGCTTCCAACGAGATGATTCGCAAATGGTCGTTTGGTGAAATCAAAAAGCCGGAGACCATCAACTACCGAACCTTCAAACCGGAAAGGGATGGTCTGTTTTGCGCCAAGATCTTTGGACCCACCAAAGATTACGAGTGCAACTGCGGCAAATACAAGCGTATGAAGCACCGCGGTGTTATTTGCGAAAAGTGCGGTGTGGAAGTGATCCAATCAAAAGTCCGTCGGGAGCGGATGGCCCACATCGAACTGGCCACACCGATCTCCCATATCTGGTTTCTGAAAAGTCTGCCGAGCAAGATCGGAAACCTGTTGGATCTGACCCTGAAAAACATGGAAAAGGTGCTGTATTTTGACAGCTACATCGTGGTCGATCCGCAGGAAACCGACCTGGTGCGCGGTCAACTGCTCACCGATGAAAAATATCGAGATGCCCTCGAGCGCTACGATGGAAAGTTCAACGCCGGCATTGGTGCTGAGGCCGTGCAGGAGCTGCTGGCGGGCATTGACCTGGATGAAACCTACAACAAGCTTCGTGTGGACATTCGGGAGACCGGCTCGGTGGCCAAGAGACAGAAACTGTCCAAGCGCCTGAAAATAGTCGATGCCTTCCGCCGAAGCGGCGTAAATCCAGTCTGGATGATCATGGATGTCATTCCGGTTCTACCTCCCGAGTTGCGTCCCCTCGTACCGCTCGAAGGCGGGCGGTTTGCCACCTCTGACCTGAACGATCTTTACCGGCGCGTTATCAACCGCAACAACCGGTTAAAACGGCTTATCGACTTAAGGGCGCCCGACATTATTGTGCGCAACGAAAAACGAATGCTGCAGGAGTCGGTGGATGTTCTTTTCGACAACGGTCGCCATGGACGGGTGATTACCGGCACAAATAAACGACCGCTGAAGTCACTGAGCGACACCCTCAGGGGCAAACAAGGCCGCTTCCGGCAAAACCTGCTTGGAAAGCGGGTCGACTATTCGGGCCGCACCGTTATCGTTGTTGGACCGGAGCTTCGCCTGCATCAATGCGGTTTGCCGAAGAAAATGGCACTGGAGCTGTTCAAGCCTTTTGTGTACTACCGATTGGAACAAAAGGGTATGGTGTCCACCGTGAAAAGCGCCAAAAAGATGGTGGAAAGGGAAGTACCGGAAGTCTGGGACACCCTGGATGAGGTCGTCAAGGAGTATCCGGTGCTGTTAAATCGGGCGCCAACGTTGCATCGTCTGGGAATCCAGGCGTTCGAACCGATACTGATCGAAGGCAAGGCCATTCAGCTTCACCCGCTGGTATGCACGGCATTCAACGCTGATTTCGACGGCGACCAGATGGCGGTTCATGTTCCCCTATCCGTGGAAGCGCAGATCGAAGCGCGTGTGTTGATGCTCTCCAGCAACAACATCCTGTCACCCGCCAATGGCAGTCCGATCATCGTCCCGAGTCAGGACATCGTGCTCGGCCTCTATTACATGACCCGCGGCATACCGGCCCGCAAAGGTGAAGGCAAACTTTTTGCCAATGCTGACGAAGTGCGGCAGGCTTATGACAGCGGCGAGCTCGAACTTCACTCGGAAATCACCGTACGTATGGAAGGCGAGCGGGTAAACACGACCGTCGGCCGAATTCTGCTGTGGGAAATCATTCCGGCCGAGCCGATCATGGACCTGCGCCACATTGTCGTTAGAGATAAAGACCAGGCACTCGAACTCCACGCCCGGCTTGCGGAAGGCGCCGATTTTACCGAAATGGCGGCGGAGTACCCTTCGAGTTCAGCCAAAGACGACACCGGCCGCGTGGGGCTGCTCAACAAGGAGGAGTTCGTAAATGTTTATCGGATCGATGAAGACACCGCCGATAAAGTCTATTTTTTGAACGTCGGGGATTTCAGCGATGTCATTTCCAGCGATGGACGACACCATATATTTCAGGTGGTGCAAAAGAAGCACCCGCTTCCGTTCAGCGTAGTGAACAAGGTAATGGATAAAAAATCCCTACGAGATCTGGTGGACTATGTTTTCCGCAATCTGGGACCGAAGGCGACGGTGATTCTGTCCGACCGGTTGAAAAACACCGGTTACCGCTATTCAACCGAAGGCGGCTTGTCGATTTCCATCGACGCCATGATCACCCCTGCCCGGAAGTGGGAAATCATCAAGGCCGCTGAAAAGCAGGTCGGAGAAATCGGTCGGCAATACACCGAGGGATTGATCACACAGGGGGAAAAATACAACAAGGTTGTCGACATATGGGCCAAG
>JAHEIV010000295.1 GCA_024639205.1 Deltaproteobacteria bacterium
CTTTGCTGCGGACCATGTCGCAGGACCGGGAAAGCAGTTGCAGGCTTGCCATGTCTTTGTACTGCCGGCTGCTGTCCGGAAAGTGGATGCCGATGTCCCCTTCCCCGGCTGCTCCCAACAGGGCATCGCATACGGCGTGAGTGAGCACGTCAGCATCCGAATGCCCCAGCAGCCCCAGTGCATGCGGGATCAGCACACCACCCAGAATGAGTTTGCGGCCTTTCACCAGCCGGTGGACGTCATAGCCGATTCCGACTTTCATCTTTGCATCCATTTTTCGGGCTGGAACATTTCAGGGTGCGTTCCAGCGGGATTGCATCCGCGCACATGTCCTCGCATGGGAGAGTGTGTTCCATAACTCGCCAAATTCGTTACTTTTTCAGTTAACCTGCAGGGTACACATCGTCGCGGAGCTTGTCAATGCCGACGCTGGTTTGCTGCCGGTCCAATCACCAGGCGAAAGGATTGCAGTCTTGTGATCCGATCGTCGCTGTGATATAATTTTTGGCTTGCTGCATTGCAGACGCTTTCTCAATATCATGCGGATGGATCTGTCATAACATGAAATATATCGCAGCCTCAAACCGGTTCAAATGCCGGTTCGATTTTGAAATCGGTCACCTCGTTAAAAGCCCGTGCCGGGAATGCGACTTTCGCAAAACCTCCTTCCCGCTGTGCTCCCGCGATTGCATCGTACTGCATAAAATCCAGGCGGTGCTCTCCGAATCCGTCTCCTGCACGAAGACTTCATAGGGTTTCAATCAGAACCGATTATCTCCAGAGAGCGTCTCGCAGCCCGGAGCTTCGTTCGATCTTTCGACGGACCGCCGCAGCCAGCACATGTTCCGGGCCCCAGATGACGACCTCCTTGCGGGCCCGGGTTACCGCGGTATAGATCAGCTCGCGGGACAGGACCTTCGATTCTTGTTCCGGCAGGATCAGATGCACCGAATCGAATTCGGAGCCCTGGCTTTTGTGAACGGTCATAGCATAGACGGTTTGGTGATCGGAAAGGCGGTAGGTGGGAATCTGCCGCAGACCCCGGCTGCCGGTGTCGTGAAAATACACAGACAGGCGCTGCGGATCCTGGGGGTCGGATCCGGGCATGGCGATACCGATGTCCCCATTGAACAATCCCAGGTGGTAGTCATTGCGGGTAATCAGAACCGGCCGCCCCGCGTACCATTGATCACCGCTCGAATGGACCGGAGGTATCAGGCGGTTGGCTGCCAGCAGCCGCTCCACCAGCCGATTGATTGCCGCCACACCGCATGGCCCCTTGTTGACGGCGCAAAGCAGGCCAAACCGGTTGAAATCCTTCAGTGCCTGCCGGGGGTCATTGCTTTTTCGGTATTCGCCCACAATTGTTGATAGGACCCCGGCCAATTGGCGGTGGAGCTCCGCAGCGGAAGACACCGACATCCAGCGAATCGAAGAATCGGACTCGTTTTGCAACAGATTCAACGTTCGGGTTGCATCTCCTTTGTTCACGTGGCGGCTCAGGGCGCCGATCCCGCCGTCCGGAGAGAATCGATAGCTACACTGAAGCTCTACCATACAGTCCCGCAGCCCGGCACTGCCGGTCCCGCAGCCACCGGCTTCCCGCAAATTCTCACCGGAGATATGTTCAACCGCCCTGCAGAAATCTTCGGAATACCTGTGATGTCGACTGCGGTCACACAGGTCTCCTAAAACGGCGCCCGCTTCGACAGAGGCCAGCTGGTTTTTGTCTCCGATCAGGATCAGCCGGGTTTGATCATCCAGCGCCCGCAAGAGCTTCGCCATCAATGCCACGTCGACCATCGACGCTTCGTCGATAATGACCGCATCTGCTGCAAGCGGGTTCGATGCGTTATGCCGGAAGGACGCTGTTCCGGGAATCGAACGCAACAATCGATGGATCGTAACGGCCTCGGTGGGGATATGGGTTTTGATCGTTTCCGGAACCTGCAGCTCGGCCCGCGCGGACTGAAGGGTTCCACCGAGACGTGCAGCCGCTTTGCCGGTGGGAGCCGCCAGGTAAATTATCGCCTTGCCCGCCGGATGCTGCTCGAGCAGCAATGCCAGAATTCCGGCAACCGTTGAGGTTTTTCCCGTTCCCGGTCCGCCGGTGATAACGCAGAACGATTTTAACACGGCAGCCAGGGACGCAACTTTCTGCCAGTCGACACCCGCACCCGGTGATCGGGGAAAGATCCTCTCAAGGCCATCACGCAGCAAGTCAGGATCTACGCGGTCGGCATTTGGGTCCGAACGGATTCGCCGCAGGATGAGCTCGGCAAGCTCTTTTTCATACTGCCAGTAGCGGTACAGGTACAGGCGGTGGCGATCATCCAGGATAAGGGGCCGATAATCACCGGGCCGGCCGACGATGGCGCTGCCGCGCAATCGCTGTTCCCAGCGACGCAGCGGTGGGCAACCGACACCCGGTTGTCCGCCTTCTTCGGTGAGCAAAACCGAATCCGAAGCGGTCGCCAGATCGAGACAGATATCTCCCGCGGCTGTAGCCCGACTGGTCAAGGCGGCACCGAGTAAAACTTCCGGATCGCTGCTGCCTGCCAGCTCCTGCATAAAACGCGCAAAATGAACATCGATGGCTCCCAGCACGTGGTTGCTGTGCAGCAGTTGCAGCAGGTCGTTTGTCATCCGTTTTTCCATTAAAACCTTATTCGATCAACGCCTCGTCCAGCGAGCGGATCAGCCCCGGATCCGGTCGATTGTGATAAATGCCGTATGCAGGCCCCGCAGCCGCATCCACTCCCCGGATAAAAACGTAGAACACGCCGCCGAAATGCTCCGAATAATTGTAATCCGGCCGATGCAGCCGCAGGTATCGATTGGCCGCCACCGTATAGAGACAGTATTGAAGAATGTACTGCTCCGAGAACATGGTATCGGCCAGATTGGCCATCGAATAATCCTGAAGGCGATGGCCGAGGTGGTTGGTTTTCCAGTCCAGCAGGTAAAACCGGTTTTCGTGCATGAACAGCATGTCCATGTATCCCATCAAATATCCGCCGGTTGGCGAAAAAGAAAGATTTTGCAGATGTCCGGGCAACTCGGCCGGGACAGCCGATCCGGCGTGCAGAGAAAAAATGTTTCCGAGCCCTTCCGGGCTTATCGGCTTTTGGGGAAAGTAAAACTCCATTTCATTTATACGGTTTTTCACGGCCACACCCGAGAGTGAAACCTCCTGGCCGTCTGCCTGCATCCTCACCCGCAGCAGGTTTTCCACCGTTCGGCGCACTGTTTTCTGCCAACCGGAATCGTATCCGTATTGCTTCAGCTTGGCGTTGATCCGGTCGGCGCGCTCGCTTTTGTGTGCGGGGGAAAAGTCGAGGTGTTCCAGCAGGTCGTGAAAAAAAATGCCGGCCCTGGCACCACGAGGAAAATCAAAAATGGTGCGTGGATCGGCTGTCCGGCGGGCGTCTTCGGGTGTTTCGCTGCGGGTCGCTGCCGGCAGGCTCAGATCGACATCGTGGTCCGGCAGATCGACATCCTGCGTTTGCCGGAAAACCATGGCGGAGAAACTCGAGATTTTCCAGGTGCGGTCAATCTTTCCGGAGAACACCGGGCATTCGAGCGTCTTGTCTTCAACCGGTTCCGATCGGCGCTTCTTTTCGAATTGGCCCGGCAGCTTCTCGACCCTTATGCTGCCCTTTGAGCGCTGCGCTAATTGATGCAGATCCGCCAATAGATCGTCGTCGTCAAGGGTGGCGAATCGTTGCTGCATTGCACGCAGAACGTCTGCTTCATCGGCTGTTTCCGACAGGTGAAGCAGATAGGCCATCGCCGAGGTCTCGGCCGTGCGGATGCGGCCCCAGAATAGATAGCATCTTTTTTTGGCCCGTGTAACGGCGACGTAGAGCAAACGCAGGTTTTCGGCCAGTACTTCGTGTTGCGCCATGATTCGGTGGGCGTCCAGCTGTTCAGAGCCCAAATCGACGGTTACCCGCCCGGTGCTGTCGGGATGGTGAAAGATCACCTGGCCGTCCGTTCTTAGTTTCGAACCTTCCCATCCAAACGGGCAGAATACGATCGGGTACTCCAGACCTTTGCTTTTGTGAACAGTGACGATTTTAACCGCCAATTCGTCGCTTTCCAGGCGCAACTGGTGCTCATCACTGCCGGGTGCATCGGCACTGCATCGATCGACCAACCACTTGAGAAGCCCTGCAGGGGTTTGCTGCCGGCTGTCGGCTTCGCGGTGCAGCACTTCAACCAGGTGCAGCAGGTTGGTCAAGCGGCGTTCACCATCCGAAAACGCCAGCAGCTGCACTCTGACCTTTTCACGGACCAGTAATGTGCGAAACATCCGGATGAACCCGAAGCGTTTCCAAGCGTCGGCGTACGCCGCAAACCGGTGTCGGCGATGTTCCCACTCGGACGGTTTTTCATCGGCCCGGGCCAGCATATCGCCGGAAACGCAAAGCATATCGGTTGCCAGTGCAGAGCGAAAAAAGGCTTCATTGCCGTTTT
>JAHEIV010000296.1 GCA_024639205.1 Deltaproteobacteria bacterium
GCCGGATTCAGCCGCGACTACCTGTGGATCTTATCGCGGCAAAACACGCTGGAGAAGACCGTTCTGGCAGACCTGGTTTCGAAAGCGAAGCAATGGGGATTTAAAACCGATCAGCTGATTTATGTTGCGCACGCTCTGCCCTGATCCCCTTTGCTCTTCTGGGCAGCGTCGGTTCGCATGTTCGAAAGCATTTTCATTCAGCAAATTACTGCAGCTATACGAATCGCAGCCCATAGATCAACAGTTCCATGATCCGGGCACAAGCCCCCGAAGAATCAGCGCTGATCGGCAAAACCCGGCCAGCTTCGGATTTTCCCTGGCGGTGCAAAATGAGGTGGTCGGGTGAAACGGGTCGAAGTCAACCCGTTGACCGATCCCACCTACCGCAGCAAGCAGGTGGCGGTGCGGATCTTTTGCGAAATCCTGACCGGTGTGGCGATGCGCAAAAAGGGGATCAAAGATCCGATGTACCTGGATAAACCGTGTGCGGATAACGGGGTCTCGTTGAAAAAATAGCAATTGCTGAATCGAAATCCGAAGGAGGTCGTCACGGAAGGGGATAATGCTGTGATGCCCTTTTTGCGGTTGAAATCTTCTCTGACTACGATACAGGGTTTATTGTTTCGGATCCAGTGCAATACTAAGAAAAGTCGATATATACAGGGACTATGAAAAAAATCGCTATGTCCGTGCTGATATCCCCGATTCTGCACTTCATTGTTCTGGGTGCTGTCGCTTTTGTGGCGTACACTCATCTCAAACCCCAAGATCGTGAAACCATCACGGTGACCACCCAGACCATCGATGCCCTCATCCAGCAGCGCGAGAGCATCACCCAGAATCCGACCACCCCGCAAGAACGGCAAATGCTGGTCGAAGGGCACATCGAAGATGAAATCCTTTTGCGCGAGGCCTACAAGCGTGGTTTCGACAAAAACGACTACCGGGTGCGCAAGCGGATTTTAAACATCATGCGCAGCTCTATGAGCGAGGTGATCCCGGAACCATCGGTGGCCCAACTGCGCGCCTATTACGAGGAAAACAAGAAGCGCTTCCGGACATCGCCGTCGCGCTCATTTGAGCAGGTCTATTTCTCATTTGCCAGCGCTAAACAGCCGGATAACCCGGAGCAGTTTCTGGAAAAGCTGAAAGGCATGCCCGACATCACCAACATGGGCCAATTTTCCAGCACCCTGGGCAACCGATTCACCCAAACCTCTTTTCAATCCACCGCCATCACCTTCGGCAAACCCTTTGCTCAAATCGTGTTCGACATGCCGTTGAACCAGTGGCGCGGTCCCGTCGAATCGTTTCGCGGAATTCATTACGTGCGCGTTACGGCCGAGCACGATCCGGAGCTGGCGCCGTTTGAGCAGATGGAGTCGTTTCTGCGTACCGATTACGTCATGCAAAAAGCGCGGCAGAGTCAGATCGACAAGATTGTCGAGCTCAAAAAGAACTATAATGTTGTCGTAGAAGGATTAAAATCTTTCAAGTAGGGCTTTTGGAAAACAGATCCGTACATAAATCGGCCGGCAGAATTCATATTTTTACTGCCCTTATCACCTGCCTCCTGCTGCTGGGCGCAGCCACCGGGTGGGCGGATGATGTGGGCATCAGCAAAGCGCGTCTGATCCAGAAATCAGAAAAAAGCTACGTGCTGGAAGTGGACGTCACCCGGAGGCTGGTCTGGGCGATCAAAGCGCCGATCTTTCCGGACCGGTTTCAGGTATCCGAGCTGACGTATATCAACCAGGCCGGCTGGATCGTCGTGCAGACGACCGCCAGCACTGCGGGCGAGCCGTTGTCGCCCGAAGATGAAATATTGCTGCCCTGGATGCGAAACGGCGCGGCCATTACCGTGCAATGGCTGGACGGCACCTTGCACCAGGGCCTGTTTTTACGATCGCTGGAAGGCATTCATGTGCCGATGCGGTTTTTGATGCCGGCCACCCGATCCCTTGGCGAGGTCTGTCGCGAACACTTCACCATCGGTCTGGGGCACCTGACCTTCAAGTGGATTCATCTCCTGCTTGTCGGTGTCCTTGGCTGTATGCTGCCCTCCCGTCGAGTGTTCACCGCTTTGCTGGTTTACACGTTTGGACAAGCATTTTCGCTCCCTCTGGCAGACCTGGGCCTGCCCGGCTTCGATCTTTTATTTGCCGACATTCTTGGCGCTGTGCTGATATTCCTGCTGGCTTGCGCGGTCGTTCGTCAGTGGTCGATGCAGCCTTATTTTCCCCTGCTGTTTTTCTATGGCCTTTTGCACGGACTGGCGTACGCCCAGGAAATGTCTGTTCTCGAAGGTAGCCTGGACTACAAATTGCCTGCCCTGTTCATGTTCAACGCGGCTGTCGATATCGGTCACTTTGCGACTGCCTTGCTTTTGGTGCTCGCTGCCAAACTGTTTGTGAGGCTGCCTCACTGGGAAAAGATCTCTTCTTACACGATCGGCACGCTGTCCGTTGCTTTGTTGGCAGTGCTGTTCCAGGCACACGTTATGACAGGCAATACGCAGGTGCTGGCTTTCAAAGACAGCCAGATGGCCACCCAATTCAGCCTGCCGGTGTCACAAAAACCCCAAACCGGCCAACAGCGCCCCCGGGGCGCCCGCCGCCTGACCAACCCGGTGATGAGCTATCTTTCCGTGGAGCCGTATGAGGTCCGGCAGGAGATTCTGATTCAAGCACGGGCAGCCGTTCGTTTTTTAGGAGTCGATGATACCGGCAAGGGCAGCATTCCGGTGCAATCGCTGGGGCCGGTGAAAAAAGGGTTGTTGGCGGTGATTCAAAAAGCCAATCTCATCGTCATTGACGGGCAGCCGGCAACACCGGTCCTGGCCAGAGCGGATTTCGTCACCCTCGGTCCGGCCGGCGTGATTGTTCGCCCCGAGCCGACGGCCGAAAGCCTGGATGACGGCATCGTCGGTGTCACCCTGGTATACGAAACCCCCGAGATGGCTGATGAGATTTACATCGATTGGCGCCTTTTTTCAGAGACCGTCCCGAAAATCGAAGCCACCACCACCGATCCGTTTGGCGGTGCCACGATGATTTTGTCACCGGAAGAAAATACCTGGCAGTGGAAAAGCCGGCTCAGCGGGTACCGGGTGCCGGTGATCGAGAAAATCACGGTGGACAAAAAGCAGCTGCCGATCGTTTCTATTTTGTTGTTTGCCGCAGCTGCGGGGCTGTTTATTGTATCGATCCGCCGCAAGAAAATGTTGCTGGGAAAACCGGTGCTGCTGGGCGTGGCCGCCATGGGGTTCGTGCTGTATCCGTTTGTCAGTTTCCCGGTTGAACTTCCCGGCGCTGCCCAGTGGAAGCCTTCCGCGGAGCGGACGGCGGTCATCCTCGAGGGCCTGTTGACCAACGTATACCGGGCGTTTGACGTTCGCGACGAAAACCGAGTATACGATCGGTTGGCCATGAGCGTCACCGGCGATCAGCTTGCGCAGATCTATCTGCAGAACAGGCAGTCGCTGGAGCTCGAAAACCGCGGTGGTGCACGTGCAAACGTCGATGAGGTCGAGATTCTATCGGTCCACAAGGTGAATAGATTTGAAAATAACGGATTTGTTGCCGACACCGTCTGGACGGTGAGCGGTTCGGTCAGCCATTTCGGACACACCCATTATAGAAGAAACAAGAACCACGCGCTGGTGACCTTTGCAGCAGACGGCGAGTCCTGGAAAATCAAAGGGATCGAGTTGATCGATGAGAAAAGACTGCTTTGACAGTGGCTTTAATCAATAATCAAGGTTTGACCCCGATGCACCGATGCACTGAAACAAACCCAAGCAAAGCCCCGGGACAAACCCATTGATCGCAGGTATGGTATGAACGATCAAAACAGTCGATCGGAGCGGCGGACGCTGCTGGTCTCCGCAGGGGGCAACCTGGTCATCGGTATGGTCGGGATCCTTGTTGCCGTCATCAGCCGATCCCAGGCCATCATGCTCGATGGTGTGTTTAACCTTGCGTACTTTGCAACCGGTCTGTTCACATTGAAGGTGGCCGCCCTGGTGCAACAAGGCGACGATGAACGCTTTCCGCTGGGGTATGCATTTTTCGAGCCCCTGATCAACGGGCTCAAGGGGGTGCTGGTTCTCGGGATTTCGATCATGGCGCTGGTCGGCGCCGTTCAAGCGCTTTTCACCGGTGGACGTGCGATCGCTGCCGGAACGGCCGTTGTATACGGCGTGTTTGCCGCCACGGCATGCTGGGCGCTGGCCGCAGCGACCAGACGAGGGGCGGCACGAAACGGCAGTCCGCTGGTGCATGCAGATGCCGGGAACTGGCTGGTTAACGGTGCCATATCCTCTGCGGTTCTTCTGGCCTTTGCCGGCATCCTGGTTATTAAAAATACGGCGCTGGCGTATCTGGTTCCCTATATCGATCCATCCCTGGTGCTGATCGTCGTTTTGATTTCCCTCTCCGTGCCGGTTCGAATGGCCTGGCAGGCGTTGATGGAACTG
>JAHEIV010000297.1 GCA_024639205.1 Deltaproteobacteria bacterium
CCGTAGGCGGTAAAAAGGGGCAGGCTCATCCGATTCGGATCGGCCTGGGCCGACGTCAGCAGAAGATCGTCGTCCTTTTTTGTGAAAGGATTTACGTCGAGGGGGTGGCTATGCCCGAAGAGTTTTTCCCTGGCCGCCAAAGTGCCGGCACCGTGGCAACTCATGCACATTTGGGTTGTAAAATCAGCACTGCCGCTGTGTTTTCGGGCCGGCTTGTGAGGCAGGTGGCAGGCGGAACACACGCCGGCATCTGCAACACTTTGTCCCTGAAGGTTTTTCGATTGCGGCGCCGATTGGCTCATATTGTGTCCGGTTTCGGCCACCGCCCGCTTATCGGCATGGCAGTTCAGACACAGGGTTGATTGGTTGTCGTCGACCATTATCAGCAGATCGGTGCCGGTGGGGCTGCCGTGTACTTTGTGGCAGGTGGTGCAGATGATTTCACCACGCTCGCCCGTACGGGCCCCTTTTTCCAGAAAGGATCCGGGAATCGAAGCGGTTGTCGGTCGGACGTTGACCACATGACCCGGGTTGCGCTGGCCCTCCGGAGTGATCAACCCTTTGTCATAGTGGCAGGCCTGGCACAGACTCGAGTTCCGGGAGCTTCGGTTCAGGTAGGCTTCATGCATCGATCCATGCGCCGTGTGACAGGTCTCACATGCGATGCGGGTCGGTTTCTGGCCGGCTGCCGTGCTCAGTTGAAGCATCTTGCTCGGGATCCGGGTTTTGACGGAACCGACGGTGTGGTTGCGAGAAGGCTCACCGCCGTTTTTTCCGGGGTGACACATCCAGCACATGGCGGAGTCTTTGTTGGATATGCGCATGAAAATGGTGGTGTCTTCCCCGGCTCCGCTCGGAACACCATGGGCCGTATGGCAGGTGGCGCACTGCACCATTCCGTTGTCGTCCAGCGGAAAGACGGCCGGTATGTTCATCCCTTCGGGCGGGCGGGTATTGGTCTTATGTCCGAATCCGATCGTCATGCGTGCCCGGGAATCCATGATGCTGCCGTCGTGGCAGGAGATGCACATGTCAGGGGTGGCGACCACTTTTTCAGATTGATACGGCACCAGATCCGAGCCCTTGCCATCGACGAAAAAGGTGTCGACCCACCGGTAATGACAGATAGCGCAGGCCTTTGCCGATTTGGGGTTCTGGGGCGCAGCGGTGATTGCCCCGACGTCCGGCGGCGGCAAGAGTCCGACAAAGATGACCAGAACCATCAGGGTTCGCATCGAATGCGCATGGTTTCGAGCGGTAAGACTGTATGCCGGTATGGTCACTTCCGACTTTCACCATCACTTCGATTCGCCGTTGATGCGGAAAACACTCACCTTATTGGCGAGCATCTCCACGACATATAATCGACGGTTGTGATCGATAAACAGGCCGACCGGGGTCCTGAATTTTTTTACGGCACGGTTTGAGGGCTCCCCCACGACAGCGTGAAACTCTCCGGCCCGGTTGAAAACTTGAATGACGCCCATATAGCTGTCGGACACGAAAACCTTTCCGGCAGGATCGCAAGCCACTCCCTTGGGCCGGAAAAACTCTCCCTTTTCGACACCCCAGTCGCCGATGATGCCGGCATACAATCCTTCGGGTTTGAGAACCTGAACCCTCGTGTTGGTGACATCCACCACGTAAAGTCGCTTTGCTTTGTCCAGGGTGATCAGAAACGGATATTTAAATTCCAGTTTGTCGGTGCCCGGTTTTCCATAGACGTCGATCAGCTTGAAATCCTTCAGCCGATAAACGAGTATCCGATGGTTGTCGTTATCGACCACATAACACCTGTTTCTGGTTTCATCCACAACCACGTCGGTGGGATCTGCCGCGTGCTTGCCGGTGCCGGTGAGAGGGATATGGGCGATGAAATCACCTTCGGGTCCGAATATCTGCACCCGATGATTCCCCGCATCGGCAACGTAGATTTTTCCGGAGGCGTCTATGTCGATTCCCAGCGGCTGGCGAAAGTCTCCGCGTTCCGAGCCTTCGCGACCAAACGAGAAGATGAAGCCGCCGTTGTAATTGAAAACCTTAATTTGATTGTTAACGCCGTCGACAACGTAAATGCGGTCGGTTGGTGATACCGCCACATCGCTGGGGGCGTTAAACCGATATGTCACATCAAACAGGTGATCGGCATAGATCAGCCGGATTGCGTGCACCGGTGATACGAACAACACAAAGACAACCAGCACCGGAATGAAACGGATACTTTTGCCAAGGTTACCGGATGTACCGCCGTGTTTGATTCGGGGTAAAACCGTATCGCTCCTTGCAAAGATAATTTTCATAGGATTGTTTTTTACCGTTACCTTAGTTCTCAAACAGCCTTGGAAAGTAAAAGGTTTTGTATTTGATTACCAATCCCTTGATATTCAGATTGACAAGGTTGTTTGTCGTTTTTTGATCGAAACCGAGTTTTTGAAAATCAAGGATGCTGCGGGTCGAATGGCATTCATCGCAGGCTACGCTGATTTCTTTTCGGTTGATATCGCGGTGGAAAAAAGCCAGGCGCTTTTCTTTCTCCGCCGAAGTCAAGCTGTTAATCAGCCGGATAAATTCCTTCGCTTTCCCTGAATCCCGTGTGTTGACCAATGATCGTTTCTCTCCGTTTGCCAGCGTGAAGACGGAGATTCGGGAGATAAAATGGTTTGATTTGTGAGCCTTTTTCAAATTGGGATTGTAAAACGTTCCGAACGGTTGACCACTGAAATCCGCGATCTCGGCCCCGTTCCAGTCATAGTAGCTGTCCGGAAAATTGGCCTTATTCAGGTGACACACTTCGCAGACCATAAATCCGGTGTGCAGGTTCAGCAGAGCGCGCACCATGTTGTTTTCACTGTGAGGGTACAACTCGTGACAGGTTCTGCAAGAAGATGGGTCCTGCAGGGCGATGATAGCGGATTGTTCTTTGTGGTGAAAGCGGCTCAGCGGATACTTGCCGATCAGACGTTTATCCTTGGCGGACAGGTGGCATTCTGTGGTGCAGTCCACCTGCAGTTCGCCGGTATGGGGTACCTTCTCGATGGCTGTATGACATTTCCGGCAGGCGAACTTTCCATGGGCAGACGCCGCATATTTGGATTCATCGATGTGCAATATGCTGATTTGTCTCGTCTCTTTCAATTTGGCCAGGCCCGGATACTGATGGCATGTCAAGCACCCTTCGGTATCCATGGCGATACCGTTTCCGGAAAGACCCAGCCATATCCAGGCGGCTGTCGCCAGCATGATCCGTCTAAAAAAGAATTTCATCTCATCCACAACCATGACCCGGATTTTTACCTGAATGTTGTATGAATCAGACGCTTTCGCGTGCAGGCCTTCTATTTGATTTTCATACAAGATTCAGGTGCAGATATCTCTGATAAGGCAAATACCATACCAGATCTCGTCCCTCACTGTTTTTAGGGCAGTGCGCGCAGCATTCTGATAAAAATGATTCCCATTTTGGTGCCCATTTCGGCTCCCATGGGCGGTTTCGATCACTTGCAAGTTTTGAAAATTGCCGGGCCACATCGATCCAATATGGTGAAATGCCCGATTGATGGTGGGGATATCACCAGATTGCCGGGGCCATTTCATCGGTTTCAATACGGAACGGAAAAAGGGAAGTTGGAAAGTGTACATGCGACAAGTTGTTTTCGTACGATTTTAAGCAAAACAGCATTTGGCATATTCATTGCAGAATGTAATACATCGCGTATGCACTCATATCAAGTGTTTTTCCATTTCGTACAAGGAGAATACCATTGCGGTCCAGTGCGTTACTGATCGGCACATTTTTGTTGGTCACGGCGTTATGGCTACTTTTCGGTTCCGGCACTGCCATATCGGCCACCCAGGCCCTTCCGGACACGGAAAACTGCCTGTTCTGTCACCGCTACCCCGGTATGGGTCGGTTTGACGAATCCGGCGCCAAACGGATCTTTTATGTAAACGACCAGCTGTTCGCCCGTTCGGTTCACGGCAAATTAAAATGTACCAATTGTCACGTCGGTCTGGATAAAATCCCCCACACGGATGTCAAAAAGGTCGACTGCACCACCCAGTGCCATGTGACGGAGCCGTCCACCGACAGGGAGTTTTCCCACGGCAACATGGCAAACAAATACCTGGAGAGCGTGCACGGTACGGGCAATGCCGACAGTCCCAAGCCTTATCCCGAAGACCTGCCTACCTGCAAATACTGTCATCAGAACAGGGTAAAGATGCCGATGGCAGGCCTGTGGGGAAGAAGCGAAGCGCTGGCCAATGAGACCCTGTCGCGCTGCATCGGTTGCCACACCAAGCAGAACTGGGCCCAGAATTTTTATCTGCATTTTACCCACCGTATGCGGCGAGTCCGCAGCCAGCAGGAGATTGTCGCGCTTTGCACCGGCTGCCATGAAGACAGCGAAAAAATGGCCCGCCACGGCTTGGAAAGCATTGCGACGTTCAAGGACACATTTCATTGGAACCTGG
>JAHEIV010000298.1 GCA_024639205.1 Deltaproteobacteria bacterium
ACCATGCCAAGAAGACGACGCCCGGCGAAATTCCCTTACACTTTTGGAAAAAATCGGCCCGAATATTTACAAAAATGTAAAACTGGGAAGCAGCCCTGACGGCCGGCAGCCGGGTCATCCTGCCGGGAATGACCCCGACCGCGATGCGACCGGCCGACCGGCATCACTTGACGGCCCGAAACAGCCCGGATGCTGACCGTCTCTTGCGCCCCTTATAGCCATGGCACGCCTATTGCTTTACCTGTTGGGGACCTGTTTTCGCTGGGCTGATGGTATCACCGGATCGATGATATAAGAGGGCACCGGCCGGCGATCCGTGAAAAATCGTTTGTCGCGCCGTGAGCCTTCGGACCGACCGGCACCGGGAGAATGTAACCTGAATTCAGCAATGACATTGAGACTGCATTACCTTCAGCATGTGGCATTCGAAAGTCCGGGCTGCATACAGACCTGGGGGCAGTCTGCCGGATGTCAAATAACCGGCAGCCGCCTGTACCAACATTACCGGTTTCCCTCCGTCAAAGATTTTGACTGGCTGGTGATCATGGGAGGGCCGATGAACGTTTATGAAGATCTTCAATACCCGTGGCTGTCAGAAGAGAAAGCCTTCATCGGAAAAGCGATCGAAAACCATAAAGTGGTAATTGGCATCTGCCTGGGAGCACAGCTGATCGCCGACGTGCTGGGTGCCCGGATATCACCGAACCGGCATAAGGAAATCGGCTGGCACCCGGTATACCGGATCGCCTCCTCGGCGCGCCTGCCGCAGGTCTCGGCCATCGAAGACACCCTTGATGCCTTGCACTGGCACGGCGACACCTTTGATTTGCCTGACGGCGCAGTGCACCTGGCCCGCAGTGAAGCCTGCGAAAATCAGGCCTTTCTGTACGACAACCGCATCCTGGGACTTCAGTTTCACCTGGAGATGACCCTCGAAGGCCTGCAGGTGTTGATGAAAAACTGCGGCAGCGACATCGAAACCGGCCCGTTTGTGCAAACCCGGGCAGCAATGCTGGCGGATCCGCGGCGGTTTCAACAGGCCAACCGGACCATGAAGCGATTGTTGGACGGTTTGGCCGGGTTGGACGCGATGGGACAGCATATTTCATAAATGGCATTCAGCACGACCAAAATATATGCATACAGACAAAGGCGTGTTTACATCCACTGTGTCCGCCCCCCGGTGGGGAAAGTTTTCCGGAAGATACAGCTTGACAAGACAAATGCGAAAATCTAATAGAAAGCAGCCGCATCCGAACCAAGCCATACCGGCACCAACCCAGGGATTCTCTCTGGGACTTTGCTGCTGAATGCGTCTGCTTTCCCTTGCCGGGAAACGGCGCCTTTTTTTTCGCTGGCCGATGCGACCGAATACTTGAATCCATCTCGAAAATTGGGTTTTGATTTAAAATCACCGCAAAAAGCCAAAGCAGGGTTTCACCCCCCGGGGGCAGCCGAAAGATTGCTGAGGCGTTCAAACTTGGCTGCAACGCAAAGATGGGTCCAAAAGACTTTTTTGAAATTGGGGCCATACTGGTAGCGCGCTAATGGAAAAGCAGTTCAAACCGAAAATATCCGTCTTCCACTGTATCAACGTGTTCGGTGACGGAGAAGTTCTGCTGCCGCCCGAAAGGCAGGACGCAGCGGTCGAATTTATCAAGCTGCCGTGCTCGAGCATGATCAAGGACGTGTTTATGCTCCGGGCCTTTGAAGCCGGCGCCGATGCAGTAATGGTGATGGTTTGCCCCGAAGGCGCCTGCCGGTACGTGGAAGGGAACCTGCGGGCGAAAAAGCGGGTGGGCTGGGTGAAAAATCTGCTGGATGAAATCGGTTTGGACGGCCGGCGGTTGGGACTGTTCAATGTACCATCAGAAGACGCAGCGGTGGTCGGGCAAATCATCGAACAGACCCTTTCGGATCTGGCCGACCTGGGGCCGAACCCGGCGGCCTGAAACCGGGCCGGCGCCGCAGTGAAACCGGTCGGCATAAAATCCCGGCCTGGCACATCATGTTTTTAAGGGAGTTGACCTATGATCGTAGGAGAGCAGAAATCGATTGAAGAAATTAAAAAAATCGTATCCCCCTATAAAAAAGTTTTGATTCTCGGTTGCGGGACCTGCGTTAAAACCTGCTTTGCCGGTGGTGAAGACGAGGTCGCCGTTCTCGCATCGGCATTGCGGCTGGCATTTAAAAAAGACGGCCGGCAAATAGAGGTGGAAGAGTTTACGGTGGAACGCCAGTGCGAAGACGAATTCGTGCAGGAAAGCGCCGAGGCCATTGATCGCAACGAGTCGGTATTGTCTTTGGCCTGCGGTGCCGGCGTGCAGGCCATCGCGCGCCGATACGAAGAGACGCCGGTGCTGCCGGGCGTGAATACGACGTTTCTCGGTGTGCTGGAAAAACATGGGCTTTTCACGGAAGAGTGCTCGGGCTGCGGCGACTGCCAGCTTGCCGTATTCGGATCGGTCTGCCCGTATACCCGCTGCGCCAAGAAGCTGCTCAACGGCCCGTGTGGCGGGTCCCGGGAAGGCAAATGCGAGGTCGATCCTGAAACCGATTGCGCCTGGAACCTTATTATCCATCGACTCAAGATGCTGGGACAGCTCAACAACCTGAGAGTGTACATCCCGCCAAAGAACTGGAGTGGGAGCGGATCGTGCGGTCCGCGGAAACTCATCAGAAAGGATCACATTCTATGAAAGGCAATACTGCCGGCAAGCTGGAGAAGATACTCTCAAGCGATGGCTTTGCGATCACTGCAGAATGCGGCCCGCCCCGCGGCGCCGATGCGCAGGTGATTCGCAATAAGGCACAGGTGTTGAACGGCTACGTGGACGCGGTAAACGTCACTGACAACCAAACGGCCATTGTCAGAATGTCGAGCATTGCCGCCTGCGCCCACTTGATGGCAATGGGGCTGGAGCCGATCATGCAGATGGTGACCCGGGATCGCAACCGCATCGCTTTGCAGTCGGATATTCTGGGGGCCTATTCTCTGGGAATTCAGAACATATTGTGCCTTTCCGGAGACCATCAAACCTTCGGAAGCCATCCCGAAGCGCTCAACGTCTTTGACATCGATTCGATGAACCTGGTCCGCATGGTGCTGGACATGCGCGAAGAAGGCAGGGACATGAGCGGATTCGATTTGAAAAAACCACCGCGCATGTTTATCGGCGCAGCTGCCAATCCGTTTGCCGATCCGTTCGAATATCGCGTGATTCGCCTGGCGAAAAAAATCGACGCCGGTGCGGATTTCATCCAGACCCAGTGTGTCTACAATATGGACCGGTTTAAGGATTGGATCCGGATGGCCCGGGAGGAGGGCCTGACGGAGAAAGTTCATATTCTGGCCGGCGTAACCCCTTTGAAGTCCGAAGGCATGGCCCGCTACATGGCAAGGCGAGTGGCGGGAATGGATGTGCCCGAGCCGCTCATCAAGCGAATGGGCGGGGTGCCGAAAAAAAAGGCCGCCGAAGAAGGCGTGAAAATATGCCTGGAGACCATCGCCGAAGTGCGCGAAATCAAAGACGTGCACGGCATCCATATCATGGCCATCGAATGGGAAGAGATCGTCGGCGAGATTGTCGAAACCGCCGGTCTGATGCCCCGACCAACGCTCAAGTCATAAGGAGTCAGGGTCGAATCATGCCCAAAAAGTACCACATAGACACCAGCGAAGCCGCACCGCGGTTTCACCCTATCGGAAAATACGCCACGGTGGAATTCAGGGAGAATTGTGCCGGCAGCTGCCGGGCTTGCGTGAAGAAAAAGTGCGTTTATAACATCTTCACCGAAAATGTGCTGCACATGAGCGCCATGGAGGAACCCGAATATCTTTACACCTGCATGAGCTGTTTCCGCTGCATTCAGGAATGTACCAAGGGAATCTTCTCCCGAACGATCAACCCCGACTACCGCAACCTCGGTGACCACTATTGGCGTGCGGACATCCTGCACCGGCTCTGGTACCAGGCGCACATGGGAAAAATCCCGGTGTCCGGTGCCGGCTATCGCGGCCCGTTCGTTGCCGCCGGCTTCGATTCCATGTGGACGGATATGTCCGAAATCGTGCGCCCCACGCGAGACGGTATTCACGGCCGGGAGTACATCAACACCTGTTTCGAGCTTTCGCAGCGGGTCGCAACCCTGAAATTCAACGAAGATATGACCCTGGCCTGTCGGGTGCCCTCGATACTGGAGGTTCCGATACCGTTGCTGTTTCAGCTGCCGGAGAACCTCATCGTAAACGACAGCGTTCTGCTGTCGGCTGCCAAGGCCGCACGCACGCTTGGAACGCTGATGTTTATCCGAGCCGATAACTACACCGACGCGCTGACCCCGTATGTCGATAACCTGATTGCCTGCCTGACCGTCGACAACTACAATAACCACCGCTCTCTGGTTCGGCGAACCCGTGCCATTGAACTGGCCGATGCGCCCGGCGTGGAAGAAGTGATCGCCGAACTGCGC
>JAHEIV010000299.1 GCA_024639205.1 Deltaproteobacteria bacterium
CCGGAGCCGGATACGGCTCTTCTTTGATTTCAATCATCAGATGCACTTGCCGCCCGAAGCGCTCGACGACCTCCTCTAAACACGGAATCAGGGGAAAAGAGACCTGCAGGTCATTGAAACTGAGTTCTTGGATGCGGCTGGGAGAACCGAACAATCGCCGGGCATCCCGATCATGGAAAACCACCGGGCGCAGATCGTTCGTCCAGCGCAGATCGAATTCGATCCCCCACACCGCTGCCGATGCCGCCGCCTGAAAGGCCGAAATCGTGTTTTCAAAGACGGCCCGGTTGTCGTGCTCGCCCCGGTGAGAAATAATCCGGCACCGATCAAGGTGATCGCGATCTGGCAGCTGTTGTGGCCAGCGTTTGAAAAACGCATCGGTAAATTTCAGAAAGGCGTTTTCGATCCAGGCAGACAGGGTCATCCACGCACCATCGAACAGAAAGTATCTTTCCTGACGAAGCAAACCGTGCTAACGGTAAATTGAGCCAAAAAACCAGCGAATAGCGCCCATGAGAGGCAAATTCACTATAGCGACGATGGCGCCAATGGTCAATTTCCCGGAGGAGGAAATATGATTTTCAAGCGCAAAGACGGATGGGAGAAAGGGCTTCCGATCGTCACCCCCGACAAGGTTCTGGAACGAATCCAGCCGGGTATGCGCATTTTTCTGGGCACCGGTGTGGCCGAGCCGCGGATGCTGATCCGCTTCCTGATGGACCCCGGCAGCGGCCCGGCCCAGGACCTTGAGCTCATCCAGCTGATGAGCATCGGGGAAACCATATCTCTGAAAGCGCTTTCGACCAACCGCTACCGTCTGAAGACGTTTTTCTCCGGCTGGCCGGCCAGCGATGCCATCACAGCCGGGCGGGTGGACCTGATCCCCAGCCGGTTTTCCGAGATTCCCCATCTTATCGAATCCGGCCGCATTGCCATCGATGCCGCCTTTGTTCAGATAACCCCACCGGATGAGGCCGGCTACTGCAGCCTGGGCATGTCGGTGGACGTGACCCGGGCGGCCATGGAACAGGCCCAGCTGGTCGTGGGCGAAATCAACGACCGGGTTCCGGTCACTTTCGGCGACACGTTCGTTCACCTGTCCGAATTCGATTGGCTGGTGCGTTCCACGGAAGAGCCCATCTATTACCCGCGCTGGCAGGTCCACGAAGTATTCGAGCAGATTGCCGAGCATGTGGCTGCGGTGATTCGAGACGGAAGCTGCCTGGCGTTTACCGTCGGTCCCGTGTACGAAGCGCTCAGCCGCCGCTTGTCCGGCCGGCGCAACCTCGGCATCCATTCGCCGTTTTTCACCGATGCCCTCATGGACCTGGTCAAAAGCGGGGCGGTCACCAACCGCACCAAGGGCATATTCAGGGGAAAGTCGGTGGCCACCTATGCCGTCGGTACGCCCGAGCTGATGGCCTGGCTGGATCGCAACCCGTTGATCGAGTTCCAAAGCCTCGACAAGGTAATTTCGCCGATCCAGATCGGTAAAAACCCGGGATTTATGGGGATTTTGTCGGCGCGCAAGGCCGACCTGTCGGGCTCCATCGCCCTGCACAAGGGAAATGTTCCCGCAAGCCCCGGTGACGCCATTGACCTGATGCAGGGGGCCGAAATATCCCCCGGTGGCCTGCGGATTTTCACCTTGCCGAGCCGCAATCGCGAAGGAAAGCCGAATATCCTCCTGTCGGTGGCCGATTACCCGAATCAGCTCAGTGTCCGCGAATCGGTGGACATGATCGTCACCGAATACGGGGTGGCCAGCCTCAACGGCCGGACCGTGAGAGAACGGGCCCAGGCACTGATTGAAATCGCCCATCCGGACGACCGCCGCCGGCTCTTCGAGGGTGCCCGGAAGAAAAACATCATTTACGCCGACCAGATCTTCCTGGAAGAGTCGACCCGATTCTACCCGAAGGAAATCCAGACCCAGCATACCTTTAAAGAAGGCCTGGTCGTCCGGTTTCGGGCCATCCGGCCTTCGGATGAAGAAGACATGCGAAGACTTTTCTACCGTTTTTCCGACCAGTCCGTCTACTACCGCTATTTTTCACCCATCAAAACCATGCCCCATGCCCAGATGCAAAAATACGTCAACGTCGATTACCGTCATGTCATGTCGCTGGTGGGGTTGATCGGCGAGCCGGGAAAAGGGCGTATTATCGCCGAAGCGCGTTACGTGCAGGAACTCCAGCGACCCATTGCAGATGTGGCTTTTGTTGTGGATGAAAAGTACCAGGGATACGGGATTGCCAGTTTTCTTTACCAGATGCTCATCCGGCTTGCCCGGGAAAGAGGGGTCCAGCGGCTCACCGCCGACGTGCTGGCTTCCAACAAGGCCATGATGATGGTGTTCGAAAAAGCCGGACTACCCTTCAGCGCCCGGTTGGATGAAGGAGTTTACGCCCTCACGATTCCGCTGGAAGATTGTTGCGATGAACCGCCGGCGCCGCAATGAACCCGCCGGCGTCACAGGCGCCTTGGCCAAAAGGCGGCCAATTACGGATGTCCGTGGATTATGCGGGTTGACCCTGTGCAACGGTTACCCTATAATTCCTGAAGCTTGCATGAAAATAGATGAAAAATTGGCAGAAGGGTTGCCGATAGCACTTGATCAGACCCAACGGGTAACCCGGCATTATCATGTGCTGCAAGGATGGAAACCATTTTTATCTCATCAATGTTCACCCCCTTGGGGGGCGAACCGGAGGCATTCATGGCCTGCGTTATGAAGGGCTTGCAATAGCTGACTATGGCTGCAACCTTCAATGCCTTACCCACGAACACCTCCGATTCGTGTACGCTCCAGCAAACACCTGAAGCTTGCATGAAAATGGATGAGAACCTGGCGTCAACGATAACGAGATTCGCTGAACGCCGTGACCAAAACAGCAAGGGCCAGCGCTATGATAGATAGGTATGACGTCTGTATCATTGGCTGCGGGGTGGGCGGTTTTGCCGCTGCCATGCGGGCATTGGACCTGGGTAAAAATGCCTGCGTAATCGAAAAAGACGAGATCGGCGGTACCGGTGTCATGTGGGGTGCCCTGTCCTCGAAAACCATGTGGGAACTTGCCAAGGACTACGATGTCGCCGCCAAGGTCGATCGCGGCTACCGCAGCTCCAGCCTGATCGTCAACTACCGGTCGGTTCGCAATTCCGTATTGCAGGCCGTCAAGGAAAAGCAGTACCAGATGCTCTCCCAGCTAGAGACCTATTCACCCCGCCGCTGGAAGGGACCCGGATCGATAACCTACAAGCGCGGACAGGCAGCGTTTCTTTCCCGGGAGGCTGTAGAGATAAGTCTGGCTGACGGGCAAACCGAACAGGTTCGTGCCGATCACTTTTTGATTACCACCGGTTCCAAACCCCGCGAGTTTCCCAATATCCCGGTGGATCAGCAGCGCATTTTCGACTCGGAAGGCATCCTGAACCTGCAGGAATTTGCCAAACGCCTGGTGATCATCGGTGCCGGCATTGTCGGCTGTGAATACGCCACGATCTTTTCCAACTTCGACCAGACAAAGGTTTATCTCGTTGACCACCAGGAACGGATCCTGCCCTTTGAAGACGAAGACGTCAGCGGCTTCGTCAGCCGCAATCTCACTGCCAACGGCGTCGATATCTATCACAGCGCCCAGCTGCGAGCCATCAACCGGATGCCGGATTACCTGGAGGTTATCCTCGATTTCGCTCAGGGACATTCGGAGGTTATCGAAGTGGACGCCGCCCTTATTTCCATCGGCCGTATTTCCAACCTGGAAGGACTGCACCTGGAGCGGGTGGGAATCAAACCCGATGAAATGGGCTTTCTGGAGTGCGACGAAAATTGCCTGGTCAATGATAACGTGTATGCCGCCGGAGACATCACCCGTCACCCGGCGCTGGTTAACATTGCTGAAACCGAAGCCCGCTACGCCGTCAAGGCCATGTTCAATGCCACCACCTGGCCGTTGAAATATACGAACATGTCCACGGTGATGTTTTTTAAACCGGCAGTTGCCGCGGTGGGTTTGAACGAGCAAACCTGCCGCAAAAAAAAGATCCCCTACCGCGTGGCCACCTATTCGAATGCGCTGCTGAGCCGGGCGATTGCCATGCGCGCAACGGACGGGTTCGTCAAGATTATCGTCAGCGACGACGACGAGCAGCGGATCCTGGGGATGCGTGCCGCCGGTCCGCAGGCCTCCACCACGATCATGTCGATTGCGCTGCTCATGGACCAGGAAAAAAGCATCAAAGATGTTCTCAAGTCCGTTCATCCTCACCCGACCATGTCGGAAAGTATCCAGGAGTGCATCCGAGTTCTGCTCGACAAGTCGGTATACAAAGCCCATGCATTTCCAAACCTGATCAGTATACGCAAGTGGCACCCGGAAACCGGATTCACACAATAAGCTCCTGATTTGCGATACGGGGATCATTTCTTCTGGAAAAGCCCTGTTCCG
>JAHEIV010000300.1 GCA_024639205.1 Deltaproteobacteria bacterium
GCAGCATCACGAGCGGGCTGGCCACCCTGGAAAAAGCCGAAATACATTTCTACCGCAGCGGAAACGAAAACGACCCAGAATCTTCTGCTGGAGGATAAAAGGCAACTCATCCCGGCAGGGGCACAGAAAAGCAGGGCATCCGACCGGTGCTGCGCCGCTGCACCCCTGGAAGCATTTTTCATGCCGTTTTCAGAAGCGGAAAACCAGGGCGAGGGCTGTGGTAAACTTGTTGTCGCCCACCGCCGGAGTCGGGTTGTTGTCGTTTTCTTCCCGGATGCGCAGTCGCAGGGCCAGGGGATCGTATATCGGCACTCTGAAATCGATTCGCCAGCGAAACAACCAGTTCTTTCCCGGGTCGGAGATATCGGGCATATACAGGATACTCCCGGACATTTCCATTCCGTTACTGAACTCGTACAGCCCCTCGACACCGATATATGCGCTCACGTAGGAGTCATCCCCTAAATCTTCGAAATCTTCATCCACATATCCGATGCCGACTGGAAAGAACAAACGGCGCCGCTCTTTGTCAATCACGCGGTAACCGACGCCGGCGGCCGTATAGGTGCGAAGTTTGATCAAGCGGGGCAGGTCGCGTTCTGCTGCCGGACGGATGAAAAGGTATAGTTTCTTGTAAATATCGTATTCTCCGAGCAGAAACGTGTCGAACTCATCCTTGGTTGTCGCTTCCGGCGTGTCGAGGCTCTGTTGGATTTCGTATGCATAGCGAAAGTCGAAGACAAAACGGGTCGGTCGCTTGCGCCGGGTGAGCGATAGACCGAATTCGAGCTTTCTTTTCTCCACCGCGCCCTGCTCGTAATTGACGCCGAGACTGAGATCGGCACGCCAGTGGCGATAATCGGTTTTCATACGGGTCCACCAGGACCCATAGTAATCTTTTGCCAGCACACAGACCTGAATTCCCTCCACCGGAACGTGAATGACCGTCGTCGGGCTGTCGCCGATCATCAGGCGGCCTTCCTCGAATCCGAGCAGGCTGCCCACCGCCTCGTTGCCCTCGCCGTAAACAATCCGGAATGCAGACCGGGAAGACACTCCTTCGAGGTCGGCGTATGCGGTCGTTATGACTCCCTTGCCGAATTCACTCCGGTAGGTGATACCGTTGGCATCGAACCGGATGATTCGAACCTTCAGGATTTGGCCTTTGACCATGATCCGGTCGGTGGGAGGGTCCTCGACCGGCTGAGCGCCGGCCGGATGAACTGCCGGGAAAAACTGCAGCAGCACAACCGCCAGCCCCAGCACGATGCAGGCCTGTATCTTACCATTTGTTCTTCCGGATCGTTTCAACCAAACGGCTCCTTTTATCTGCCTTGCCGTCATTTGTGTGTTCTATCCGTTTGCATACAAGATTCAGGGATAATAAAGTCGACACCGGTAGTCAAGGTGCGGTGGAAAAACGAAAGAGGATCGGTTCGGCGCGGTTGGCCATGTTGCTTACGGCAAGAGCTGAAGACGCAGTAGGGCATGACCGGTTGGAATCCGAGTTCTCACGGAGTACCGAGTAAACCCCGAAATAATCGGAGCCAGGTTCATTGATCTACCCATTGCTGAACCCGGGCGGCGGGGGGATCAATGTTTCATCAGGGCATCGGCGATGGCCTCGAATCCCCGGAAGGTGTTCAGTGCCATTTTCTCATCGAACGGCTGCGGGGCGCTGGACAGTTTAACGATGACCACCTTTGCCTTCGGGTCGATCCAGAGGTGCTGTCCATACATGCCGGTGCTGAAATAAGCATCGTGCTGATTTCCGGTAACATACCAATGGCTGCGGTAACTGCCGCCGGGAAAAACTGTTGCCCAGCGACCCGATTGACCGGCCGGGGCATCGACCCCGAAACGAAATCCGGCGATCCATTCTGCCGGCACGATCTGGCGGTCATAGAAAAATCCATCCTGCAGGTGCATCTGGCCGAAGCGTGCCAGATCCCGCAAGGTGGCGCAGAATCCGGCAGCGGCGAATGCCGTTCCGTAGTGATCCAGGGTGATGTAAGCGTCGTGCTCGGCACCGAGCTTGGACCAGATGTCGCGGCTGATGGCATCCGGCAGATGGGTGTTGGTTGTGCGCTCGACGATCCATCCGAGCGCATTCGTGTTGGCCGGAGCATATCGAAAAGCCTCTCCATGGGCTCCGCTTTTGGGAAGCGATTTCAAAAGCGCATAATTGCCGCCCGGTTTTCCGGATTTGTCTTTTTGCCAGCCGGCGGCGTGCAAGTGTTTGCGCCACTGCCCCTGGAAGGCCGAAAAGCCCTCTGTGTGCGGCAGTGCCACCTGCATATCGAGCACCTGCTGTACGGTCGCATCTTCAAAGGCAGAAGCCCGCAGCTCGGGGATGTACTCAACGACCGGAGTGCCCGGGTTCAGCCGGCCGCGCATGACGGCGATGCCTGCCACAGACCCGATCAGCGGCTCGGACAGCGAGGCGGCCAGGTGCTTGGTGTCGGGCCGCATTCCGTTGAAGTACTGCTCGCTGATGATCTTGCCCTTGCGAAGCACGATGAAACCGTCGGTGTAGGAGCCGCGAAGCATGTCGTAGACGGTCATCGGGCTGCCGTCTGCAGCCTCGAAGGTCAGCACGCTCAGCACGATCGGTTGGCGTCTCAGGCGAGCTACCGGTCCGCTGCCTCGGCTGACCTGTGCGGTCGGCAAGAGCTCGCTGACATGCTGAAAAGCCCAGCGGTTTTGAGGGGACTGCATCCAGCTGTCCAGGTCGACGCGTTTTTTCGGCGATACCGGAAATCCGGTCATCAGGCCGGTCACATTCTCCTCTTCGTACACGGAAATTCCCAGGTTCGACTGGGCATGGGCGTAGTAACGGCTGCAACCAGACATGAGCATTGTGCACAGAAGCAAGCCGATGAGCGGCGGTACAGCGGATTTCATTGCCGGTCCTTTCTTTAGGGAAATCGGCCCAACGGGTTTTCAGGTCTTTCGTTGCTGATTCGGCAGGATATCTTATGGGATAGCCTACCACAATTCGTACGGGATGCAACTGAAAGTTTAGATGATCGCGGCGCTCAGCAGACTTGACGGCAGGTGGCAATAAACGTATGAAAAGAGACCCTCGTGACAAGGGCGAATCCGAAATGTTCGAGTGCAATGGCAGAACCCGGTGTTTATCCCGTTTCTATTGCGGCGCGGCTGTGCGGTGCAGTGATTCGCATTGCTGGTCCAGACCAACGGCCCATCCGAACCGTGGGCAGCGAAAGAGAAAACCAACCGAACCGTGGGCAGTGAAAGAGAAAACCAACCGATCGTGAGCGCGATTTCATTCCAGCAGGTTTCAGAGGAAACTTTACTACTGAAATTGTCCGGCTCATGGAAACTCGGCGGCGATTTGCCGTCCGTTGAAGATGTTGCGAGTCGAATCGCGACCGGCAAACCGGTTCGCACGGTTGCTTTTGATGCCGAAGACCTGGGAGCCTGGGACGCCGGGCTGTTGACATTTCTTGTCAAGGTGGGGGATCTATGCCGGCAAAAAAAGATTGAGCTGGACAGCCGAAACCTGCCGGATGGTGTCCACCGGTTGCTGGCCCTGGCTACCGCGGTTCCGGAAGTAAAAGATACCGGCAAAGAAGAAGGTCGGGAGTCCTGGTTTGCACGCATCGGGGGCCAGGCGATCGAAGCGATCCGTTCTTCCCGGCAGATGCTGGAATTCGTCGGGGAAGCAACGGTGACACTCGCCAGACTGGCGATAGGGCGGGTTCGCATGCGCCGATCGGATCTGATGTTGATCATCCAGGAGTGCGGCGCCGACGCGCTGCCGATCGTGTCGCTGATCAGTGTGCTGATTGGATTGATATTGGCCTTTGTCGGTGCGGTGCAGCTCAAACTTTTCGGGGCTGAGGTTTACATCGCCAGCCTGGTGGCCATCGGTATGACCCGGGAGATGGGTGCCATGATGGCCGCTATCATCATGGCCGGTCGCACCGGAGCCGCTTTTGCCGCGCAGCTCGGCACCATGCAGGTAAACGAAGAAATCGATGCCCTCAAGACGTTAGGGGTGTCACCGATGGAATTTCTTGTACTGCCGCGGATGATCGCGCTGGTGCTGATGATGCCCCTGCTGTGCATTTACGCCGATCTGGTGGGTATTCTGGGTGGACTAGCCGTCGGTGTCGGTGCGTTTGACATCACGCTGACCCAGTATGCAGAGCAGACCCTGGAGGCACTGAACATGCGCCACATCCTGATCGGCGTGGTCAAGGCCGCGGTGTTCGGTGTCATTATTGCCGTCTCCGGCTGCCTGCGGGGGATGCAGTGCGGCCGCAGCGCCACAGAGGTCGGTTATGCGGCGACATCGGCCGTGGTGACGGCCATCGTCTGGATCATTGTGGCCGATGGTCTGTTTGCGGTGATCACCAATGTGCTGGATATATGACGCCTGGCCGCAGAAAAGCGCAAAA
>JAHEIV010000008.1 GCA_024639205.1 Deltaproteobacteria bacterium
GCGGACGGGTCGGATTTGCCATCAAGGAGGCGCGTGCAAATGTGGCCGCCCTTATCGGCGCATCACCGGAAGAAATCGTTTTCACCGGTTGCGGAACGGAAAGCGACAACACGGCCATTTTGGCGGCTCTTCAGGCTCAACCCGACAAACGGCATCTGGTGACCACGCGGGTCGAGCATCCGGCGGTCAAAAGCCTGGCGGAAAACCTTGCCAAGAGGGGTTATCGGGTTACCTTCGTGCCGGTAGACGGAAAGGGCAACCTGGATCTGGACTACCTGTACGACAACCTGAACGAGGACACGGCTGTGGTCAGCATCATGTGGGCCAACAATGAAACCGGTGTGATCTTCCCCATCGATGAAATCGCCCAGCGGGTTCGGGAGCACGGGATCGTTTTTCACACCGATGCGGTCCAGGCGGTCGGCAAGATTCCGGTGGACGTTCGAAATTCGGCAGTGGACATGCTCTCTTTGTCCGGGCACAAGCTCCACGCCCCCAAGGGAGTGGGGGTCCTGTACGTAAGAAAGGGAACGCGGTTCGCACCGTTTCTGATCGGCGGACACCAGGAAAACGGACGCAGGGGAGGAACGGAAAACACCGCCTCCATCGTGGGGCTGGGCAAAGCGGCCGAACTGGCGGCATCGCACTGGCTCAAAGACATGGAACGCGTTGGGCGGCTGAGAGATAAGCTGGATAACAGCCTGCTGGAACGAATCCCCAATTCAATGATAAACGGGAGCCGTCAAAACCGGCTTCCGAATACCACCAGCATTGCTTTTGAATATGTGGAGGGCGAGTCGATCCTGCTGATGATGGATCAATACGGCATCTGCGCATCCTCCGGCTCGGCCTGCACTTCCGGATCACTGGAGCCGTCCCACGTGCTGCGGGCCATGGGCGTGCCGTTCACCGCCGCTCACGGTTCCATCCGCTTCAGCCTGGGGACTTATAACGACGAAGAGGATATTGAGACCATCATCGAAAAGCTCCCTCCCATCATTGAGCGGCTGCGCGACATGTCGCCTTTCTGGCACGAGGCCAAAGCCGCTGCCGGGCAGGCCGATGTGCAGCACACAACGGTTTGAATCACCTGCGGTTCGCGCGCCTACATTCGCTGCCGGCGGTTGCGGCCGGGCGCGCGAAATCATTCCGTCGCCAGGATACGAATACAGCTCACCGAATTCTCAACTCCGTCCAGGGGTGGATCCCTTCAACCCGGAGGAATTCAATTACAGCGCCCATTCGCCGGCTGCGATGCGGATCGACAATCGCCCCCGACCCCTATCATGATCCAGCCACGATTTCCCCTTGTCTGACCCAACGTTTGGGTGTATGACATACCCCTTGTCGACCTGTCCAAAAAGCGTACCCAAATAACAGGTATGTGTGGGATCGAAACCGGGGATCGCTCCTGCGATAGGATTGATGGGGCATCCGGAATTCACCTCACCCATACCGGCTCAATGCGATGGAGTGTCAAAGATGTACCGTGTCATGATCCGTGACAACATGGCCCCGCTGGCAAAGGACATCCTGGAGGCCACCGGCCAGATTGAAGTCGTCGTAGACAATCGAAAAGATACCGGGGAGCCGGAGAAACTGAGCCAGTTGATTGGCGAATTCGACGGGGTGGCCATCCGCAGCGGCACATGCATCCCGGCCGAAGTGCTGGCGCATTCCGGACGGCTGAAAATCATCGGAAGAGCCGGCATCGGGGTGGACAATGTCGATCTGAATGCCGCAACGGAAAAAGGGATCGTGGTAATGAACGCTCCGGGTGGCAATACCGTGACCACCGCAGAACACGCCATCTCCATGATGCTCGCCCTGGCCCGCAACATTCCCCAGGCCACCGCAACCATGCGGGAGGGCAGGTGGGAAAAGAAAAAACTGATCGGTGTTGAAATTACCGGCAAAACCCTTGGTGTGATCGGTCTCGGGCACATCGGGCGTGTGGTGGCCGAGCGGGCCCTGGGGTTGAAAATGAAGGTGATCGCTACCGACCCCTTCGTTAGTGAATCGGCAGCCAAAGACCTGGGTGTTGAGCTTCTGGCTCTCGATCAACTGCTGGAACGAGCCGATGTTATCTCCCTTCACGTCCCGCGCCTGAAAGAGACGCTGAACATGATCAATGCGGAGACCCTGAGTAAAATGAAACCCGGGGTGAGGATTATCAATTGTTCCCGGGGAGAGATCGTGAATCTGGACGCGCTGCTGCAGGCCCTTAACAGCGGGCAGGTGGCCGGTGCAGCGCTGGACGTGTTGCCCCAGGAACCGCCGGATCCCTCCCTACCGATTTTGCAGCACCCCAACGTGATTTTCACTCCGCACCTGGGTGCCGCCACCGGCGAAGCCCAGAACAAGGTGGCCGACATGATCGCCAAGCAGATGGCCGCCTACCTGATCAACGGTGTGATCATCAATGCGGTGAACTTTCCATCCATCTCCCGCGAATTAATGGAGCAGATCCGTCCGCACCTGCAGCTGGCCGAGAACATGGGATCGTTGATGGGCCAGTTGGTTCGCAAACCTCACGATATCACCGTCACATACAGTGGAGACATCACCCGTTTCGACACCCGCCCGCTGACCCGGGCCATTTTGAAGGGTCTGCTGGGAGTGTTCACCGACAAGCCGGTCAACTTCGTGAGCGCACTGGCGCTGGCACGAGACAAGGGCATTCACGTTCGAGAGACCACGAGCCAGGTAAGAGGAGATTATTCCAGCCTCATTCAGATGAAGTTAGAGGGTCACGAGGAAGAGCCGAACGAGATCTGGGGAACGATATTCGGCAAGAAATATCAGCGCATTGTGCGCCTCGGCAGGATATACATGGATGCGATTCCGGAAGGTTCGATGATCGTCATTCAAAACATCGACCGACCGGGTGTCATCGGCAATGTCGGTACGACACTGGGCCGTCACAACATCAACATCGGGCGTTTTCAACTCGGCCGGCTCAAAGACCGGGCACTGTGCATGGTCAATATCGACACCCCGGCCGCTGAAGATGTGCTGAAAGACTTGCTGGCCCTGCCCAACATCATTTCCGCACGGCAAGTGCACTTCGATTAAGCCGTACCGGCGGGAAAACCGTTACCGCTTTTGCCGGTTTTCGACTTCACCGACGGTGCTGCTTTGTTTCAGACGCCGATTTTCAGCCGGCGGTTCCGCTTTCCTGGCGGCCGCCGGATGCAGGGCCTTTTTCTTCTCGCCGATTTCAGTGTAAACGGCAAAACTCCCGCGAGCAGCCCCGCCGGCACCCAATAAAGGCGCCGGTGCAACCAGCATCGACACCGTCCCACCTTCTTTGTGCCGGATGTCGAGCTCAAATCGCTGCCACACACCCTGTTCGAAACCGGCCTTTGCCTGCTCTAGAATGGATCTGCCGGCCGCATCGAGAAAATCCTCCCACCGGCTGCCCACCAGTTCGCCTTTGGAATATCCGGTAAGCTCCTGCAACTTTCTGTTTACGTAGAGTATCTTGCCTTCCTCGTTGAGAATCCCGAGGCCTTCATTCATGGTTTCCACCAGGCGCCGGTATTTTTTTTCGCTGCGCTGCAGCTCGCTTTTTGACTTTTTGACCCCGGTGACATCACGCAGGATCACGATGCTGCCGGCCGGTCGGCCGTCTCGACCGCGATAAAGGGAAGCGCTGAGCTCGATGTCTAAAATCCGCCGGTCCTTGGTGTATCGACAGGTGTCAAATGAGACGATTTTTTCGCCCTGCAGCATTCTGTCGATGGCAGCGGCCGTGTTCGGCCAGCATTCATCCGGAACGAAATCGATGCGCTTGCCGGTGAGCTCGTTTACCCGCCAACCAAAAACCCGGGTGAAAGAAGAATTTACATAAAGAATGCGGCCCGACAGATCATAAGCGGCGACCGGGTCCGGCTGGGCCTCCAGTATGGAAAGATGGTTTGTCTGCAGCTCGGCAAGCGGTATTTTCTGAATCTGCGGATCGGGACTCGAGGTCGCAGGCAGGACCTGTCGGGGTGACCGTACTTGCTGTGCGGCCTCCGGTTGACCGGGTCGATCGGCTTTCACCTTCATCGGATCATCTTCGGTCGGTCCACGATCGGAAGGGTCGCGAATGATGAGCAGTTCGGCCGGCTTGCCGGCCTCGTCGATCCGGGAAATGGATATGTCGCACGGAAGAAGGGTGCCGGTGCGGGTGGTGAGGTCGGTTCGATAGTCCACGGCCCATCGGTCCCGGTGCCGGTTCATTTCGAACTGGCGCAATACCGCTTCCCGGTCGAAGTCGTGAATCAGATCGAAAATGCTCAGTTCCTCATCCACATCGTCGCTCGTATAACCGAGTAGACGGGAAAATGCGGAATTGATGAATCGGATTTTTCCATTGCTCACAACGGCGATGGCATCCGGGCCTGCCTCTACAATCACCCGGTATCTTTTCACGCTCTCCCAGAGAAGTTGTTGCGTCCGGGATAGTTCCTCGATGCGTCTTTGCTGATCGACAACCCTTTTTGCCAATTCCTTGTAAGACGGCTCTTTCGGCATGTTCCCTTCACTTCATGGTTACGAATTTGCAACACCTCGCGCGGAAACTGCGGCAACCAGCCTGCTGTGAGAGTTGCATACGCAGCATTCAGTCGTTGCGTTTTCGCCGAATCGCGGTGGTCAGCCAATCGAGCCAGGCATCGAAGCCTTCCTCCGTTTTGGCCGATATTTCAAATACCGGCATACCGGGATGAACCTGGTGTATAAAATTGACTGCCGCCTGTCGATCATAGTCCAGGTGGGGAAGCAGATCGATCTTGTTGAGAAGAGCGGCATCACATTCACGGAACATCAACGGATATTTTACCGGCTTGTCCTCGCCTTCCGTAACGCTCAACACGACCACCCGCGCGTCTTCGCCGATATCGAATTCCGCCGGGCACACCAGGTTTCCGATATTTTCCACAATGAGCAGGTCCACCGATTCCAGCTGGACACCGGCAACGGCTTTTTCAATCATCCCAGCGCTCAGATGACAGTCACCGCCGAAAACGTCCGTGTTTACCTGCACAACAGGAGCCCCGCTTTTGGCCAAGCGATCGGCATCATGGGTGGTGCAGATATCGCCGACGATCACCGCGCTTTGGATCTCGGGCAGGATGCGTACCAGGGTTTTTTCAAGTGTGGTGGTTTTACCGGAACCCGGGCTGCTCATCATATTGAGCACGAAGATACCGCTGTCTGCGAACAACTTGCGGTTTCGCCGGGCCATTTCGTCATTGGCGTCCAACACCCGCCGGACAACTTTAATCTCCCGCGAAACTTTTCGGCGGTTATCCGTTCCGCCGGCAGGCCTGGGTTCGTGATGCGCGCGGGAATCTTTATCAGAATGTTCGCGATGAGAGCGTTTTTGAGAAGGAAAATCAAGCAATTCCGACATGATCCGTTTCCTGCCAGTTTTTGATCCTTCACACCCCAAACAGCACGACTCGGAAATTGTGCGCTTTTCCCTTTGTGCTATCGGGTTGATGGATCGATTTCAGTTGTCCTCTTCGACGATTTCGATAGACTCGATGTCCAATTCGCGTCCCGACAGCAATTCGACCGCACCGCTGTTGCAGCGGCTGCAGGAAAAAACAGGCTCTTCGATCGTCCACTCGAGTCGGCAGTCTTTGCAGCGGGCGCTAACCGGAATTTCTTCAACCGCCAGTTCAGCACCTTCCAGCGGTGTATCCCGGGTGACCACTTCAAAACAGAAACGCAAGCTGTCCGTTACCACGGCGGACAGTTTGCCGACCTTCAAATTCACCCGCTCCACCCGGGAATGTTGCAGTTCTTCGGGGATCGAAGCGGCGGCAATTTCCGCGATCTGCATGGCAATCCCCATTTCGTGCATTCAAAATTCCCGTAAACGATAGATGGTAGCTTTAGCATGCGCCGGTTCATTGACAACCGCAGCCGCGGCATTCATTTAACCGAGCAACTGGTACTAGTGCACAACCCCCGGATCTTGCACAACTCGAAGGCGCTCAGGGGCAAGAAATAAAAGGGCGCAGCCATGGGGGCAGATTGGCCGCTGCAAATCCTTGGCAACGCGGCCCATCAAAGCTCCCGGCTCGCCCCCCAGGGGGGTGAAAATTGATCAGCTGAAAACGATTTTCATCCAATGAACATATAAGTACATCAGTTCCCGCACTGAATTTTCTCAACCGGCTGTCATCGCGGATTATTTGAACGGCTCATCAATGTTCCTGCCGGATTCAGGTGAAAACCTCCGCGCATAACTTCCCGAGCGTTCCGAGGTCCTCGCAGACATGAATGCCGCTTTGCTTCATGACGGTGATTTTGCTCTGGGCCGTTCCGCTCTTACCGCTGATGATCGCCCCGGCGTGACCCATGCGCCTTCCCGGCGGGGCCGTCAAGCCGGCGATAAAGCCCACCACCGGTTTGGTTACGTGTTGCGTGATAAAAGCCGCGGCGTCCTCTTCGGCACTGCCGCCAATTTCCCCCACCATCACGACCCCTTCGGTAGCCGGATCTTTTTCAAAGGCATCCAGGCAATCGATGAAACTTGTTCCGCCCACCGGATCACCGCCGATTCCAATACAGGTGGTTTGCCCGATGTCTTCCCGTGTTAGCTGGTGGACCACCTCGTAGGTAAGGGTTCCACTGCGGGACACCACGCCGATTGCTCCCCCCGGTTTGTGGATCGGACCCGGCATGATACCGACCTTGCACTCGCCGGGGGTGATGATGCCCGGGCAGTTCGGTCCAATCAATCGCGACGGTTTGCCCTGCATGTAGTTTTTCACCTTCATCATGTCCAGCACGGGAATCCCTTCGGTAATCGTAACGACAAGAGAGACGCCGGCATCCACCGCTTCCATAACGGCATCGGCTGCAAAGGCAGGCGGCACGAAAATCAGACTGCAGTCTGCGCCCGTTTTTCCGACGGCCGCATTGACGGTGTCGAACACCGGTACCTCATCCATCTTCTGGCCGCCTTTTCCCGGTGTCACCCCTGCCACCACCCGGGTACCGTAAGCGACGCACTGTCGAGTGTGAAACATCCCCTCGCGGCCGGTAATCCCCTGAACCAGAACACGCGTATCCTTGTTGACGAATATGCTCATGATTCCCTCTCAACCATTTCGATAGGTGGTAATTGCATCTGCAGGTCTTTCGTCACCGAAAAAAACCTACAGCTGCCGTGCGTTGGCTTGCACCCTGATACCGACAGGCTTTAGCGCTTACGCGTTTACGATTTCGGCAACCTTTCCAGCCGCATCCTTTAAATCTACCGCCGTAATCAGCTGCAAACCCGATTCAGCCAATATCCGGCGGCCTTCTTCCACGTTGGTGCCTTCCATCCGCACCACGACCGGCACGCCGATATTGGTCTTTTTGGCCGCTTCCACCACTCCCTGGGCCAAAACGTCACAGCGCAGAATTCCACCGAAGATGTTGATCAAGATACCCTTGACGTTTTTATCGCTGAGGATAATGCGAAAACCATTTTCCACCATTTCGGCGCTGGCCCCACCGCCGACATCCAGAAAGTTTGCCGGCTCTGCCCCGGCCCGCTTGATGATGTCCATGGTCGCCATGGCCAGACCGGCTCCGTTGACCATATTACCGACATTGCCGTCCAGATTGATGTAGTTCAGATTGTATTGGGAAGCTTCGATCTCCAGGGGGTCTTCTTCGTCCAGATCGCGGTATTCGAGAAGATCCTTGTGGCGAAAAAGCCCATTGTCATCGAAGTTGACCTTGGCATCCAGGGCAACCACGGTCTCCTCGGCCGTGAGCACCAGCGGATTGATTTCCACCAGTGAAGCATCGGTTTCCAGGAACATCCGGTAGAGATTGCCGAGCATCGCCGTTAACATTTTCATTGCCGCCGGCGGCAGGTTCAATCCAAATGCCACTTCCCGGCAGTGATAGGGTTGGATCCCGGCAAGTGGGTCAATATGGACCCGGATGATCTTCTCCGGGGTATGTTCGGCCACCTCCTCAATATCCATCCCGCCGGCTTCGCTGGCCATGACGACAATTTTGGCCGTGGATCGATCCGGTACAATACTCAAATAAAGCTCTTTTTGGATGTTGAGACCCTGCTCCACCAAAACCTTTTGCACCAGGCGTCCTTCGGGACCGGTCTGGTGGGTGATCAGCGTCATACCGAGGATGCTGCCGGCAATGGTTCCGACCTCCTCCAAAGAGTGGGCCAGTTTCACTCCACCGCCTTTACCACGGCCACCGGCGTGAATCTGGGCTTTCACCACCACCGGATATCCCCCCAGTCGATCCGCGATGCTCCTGGCTTCCTCGGGTGTAAATGCAACACCGCCGGTCGGTACCGGTACATTATATTTTTGAAATATCTCTTTGGCCTGAAATTCGTGAATCTTCATGATTCCCCCCGGATAAGATGGCTGCGCGACGGGTTGAAACCTCCTCCGTCATACTACGGGTATTGAATATCTGAAAACAACAAGAGCACAGAGCATCGGGCCTGCCGTCATCCCGTGCACCGTGCTCATGAAGTGAAAACCAACAAAGTATTCACCTGATTTTTCTCAGCAATCCGCTCTCAGTGGCTGTTCTACATTTTTGCTTCAGGGCGGGCAATTTTCTTTGCTGCCGAATCCCCATCCATTCGGCAAATCAGCGGTTATGGATCAGAAATTAATTTGATGGGCCAGGCCGTTACCCGCCGGTTGCGCCCCATGACCCGGCTCCTCAATGAATTTTTGCTTCCGGGCGAGAAATTTTCCGTTTTACCGGTTCCCATTCCTACTGGTGAATTTCCGGTTATAGATCGGAAATTTTTTCGATGGGGCAGGCCGCTACCCGCCGGTTGCACCCCATGACCCGGATCCTCAATGAATTTTTGCTTCTGAGTGAGAAATTTTCCGTCAGGTCAAGGAAAACGAGAAATTGCGCGGAGGCATACTCAATCGTATGCCGCACAAGCAGTTTCAGAGTTTGACGCTGAGATGGCGGTAAAGGGCCACTCCAGAAGCAAAAATTTAGCCGATGACAGCGAGTACGTCGTTCTTCTGCACCGAATCCCCACTGGAGAAATTGATCGCCTTGACCGTACCGCTGGCCGGCGCGGGCAAGGCATTCTCCATTTTCATGGCCTCCAAAATGACGATCGTCTCACCCTCGTTTACCGAATCGCCCTCCTTCTTCAGGTAATTGACGATCATGCCCGGCATGGGGGCGGTTAGCGGGGTTCCTTCCACGGCCGCAGCCGCCGGTGCGGGTGCGGCTGCCTCTGTCTTGGCCGGCTCGGCTGCCGGTACCGAGACCGCCGCCGGAGCAGGTGCCGGTGCGACCGGCATTGCCGGCATCACCTGACCGGCAGCAGGTGCGGGCATTTGCTGGAGATAGCTGAGTACCGGTGAGCCGCCGACTTCGTCCACGCCTACCTCGAAGTAATCGTTGTCCACGAACACGTTGAACGTCCGCAGGTTTTCGCTTTTGGTTGGGGCTTTTTCCAGTTGATCCTTTGGGACCACCTCCCCGGCCCGGGCTTTTCTCACCAGCGCTTCGTCTTGCAGGGCATCCTCCAGGCTCCTGGGCATGACCTCTTTCGGGGGCTCTTCTTTTCCGTACTTCCATTTCAAAAACTTATTTCCGGTAACCGGATACAGTGCATAAATCAACACATCGTCTAGATCGACCGCCAGGCCCTTGGTTTCCTCCTTGGCCTTCTCCAACTCCGGCTCGAGCACTTCCGCCGGGCGGGCCGTAATCGGTTTCTCTCCACGCGAGTAGCCTTTGAGGGCTTTCTTTTGAACCTCGGCATCGATGGGTATGGCGGTTTTGCCGTACAGACCGTAACAGAGGTCTTTCACCTGGTCGGTGATCATTTTGTAGCGCTCGTCCTTGGTGTCGAACAGCACATTGTTGACGGTCTGGATTCCAACGATCTGGCTGGTGGGTGTAACCAGCGGGATCTGCCCCAGTTCCTTGCGAACCTTCGGCAGCTCCCGATATACGTCGTCGATGCGGTCCAGGGCATCCATCTGCCGCAGCTGGTTGACCAGGTTGGAGAGCATTCCGCCGGGTGTCTGGTGCAACAAAACGTTGATGTCGATGATCGACACCTTGGTATCATCCAACAAGTGCTTGTACTTGGGCAATACCTCTTTTTCCAGCACTTCGTTGATTTTCGCCAGCATCTTGATGTCGAACCCGGTGTCCCGGTTGGTGCCCAGCAGCGCCATGACCAGCGGCTCGATGGCGGCATGCGAGGTCCGGTAGGCATACGGAGTCATACAGGTGTCGATGATATCCACGCCGGCCTCGATGGCTTTCAGGTGGGACAGCGGCGACATGCCGGAGGTGAAATGGCTGTGCAGATTGATCGGCGGCTTAACGGTGGCTTTCATCGCCTTGACGATCTCGTAAACATCATAGGGGGCGATCAGACCGGCCATGTCTTTGAGACAGATACTGTCGGCACCCATCGCCTCTAAATCCTTGGCCTTGTCCACATAGTAATCCAGGTTGTAGACTTCCCCGCCCAACCGCGGTTCGGTGAGGGTGTAACAGATGCATCCCTGAAAATGCATGCCGAATTTCTTGATCACCGGCACAACGGTCTCAAAATTACGGTAGTCGTTGAGCGCATCGAAGGTGCGAAAAATGTCCATCCCGTTTTCACAGGCGCGCTCTACAAATGCCTTGGCCACATCGTCGGCATAGTTGCGATAGCCCACCAGGTTCTGTGCCCGCAGCAACATGGAAAAGGGCGTCTTCTTAAAGTATCGTTTCAGCGTGCGAATGCGTTCCCAGGGATCTTCGTTGAGGAAGCGATGCATCGTGTCGAAGGTGGCACCGCCCCAGGTTTCAACGGCCCAGAAACCGACCTCGTCCATCATTTCCGCAACCGGTATCATGTCCTCCGTGCGCCCGCGGGTGGCAAACAGAGATTGGTGACCGTCGCGCAGGGTCAGATCTTCCACTTTGACCGGATTTTCCGCCTTGGGTCGGTCAGGCTCATAGTTTATTTGGGTCAGCTTAAGTTGGTTATGATCGCTCATCTTACCTATCTCCTCTGGTATCAAAATGGATACAACGTTTAATCAACCTACGAGGGTTTGCCTCCCTCAACGGCATCGGGCGCCGTGAAAACTTTTCATCTGCATCATGCTGCGCATGTGCATCACCGCCTGCCGGCCACTGAGTCCCCACATGCCGACGGATACCGCTGCAGCAGGCGGCGGTTGAGCCGCTGCATGCGCCGCTGCTGCCCCGGCAGCAACGATTTCCTCTTCGGTTTTCAAATAGGCCATCACCGCCGCGATGGCAGCGGCCTTTTTTTTCTCATTCTGCATGGATTCTCCGTTAATCGATCCGTGGTTTTCAGTTCACTGTTTTTCCACCAAACGGTTCGGGCGCATGGCAACGAAAACCGGATGCCGACACCCGAAAACTACATCGGTATATTCCCGTGCTTCTTCGGCGGTCGGATCTCTCGTTTGCTGCACATGATCTCCAGCGCTTCGATCAGCCGCATACGGGTCTCGCTCGGAACGATGATGGCATCGATGTAGCCCCGGTTGGCCGCGCGATAGGGATTGGAGAACAGCTGCTCGTACTCCGCTATTTTTTCTTCGCGCTTGGCTTTCGGGTCTGCGGCTTCTTTTATCTCTTTGCGGTGAATAATGTTGGCAGCACCGGCTGCTCCCATGACGGCAATTTCCGCTGTCGGCCAGGCAAAGGCCATATCCGCCCCCAGGTCCCGGCTGCACATGGCCAGATAAGACCCCCCGTAATCTTTGCGGGTGATCAGCAGCAGTTTGGGAACCGTTGCCTCCGAATAGCACCAGAGCAATTTGGCCCCGTGACGGATGATGCCGCCCCATTCCTGCTGACTGCCGGGAAGATAGCCCGGCACATCGGCAATGGTCAGCAGTGGGATGTTGAACGCATCACAAAAACGGATGAACCGGGTGGCTTTGTCGGAGGCGTCGATATCCAGGCAACCGGCCAGGACGCTGGGCTGGTTGGCAATGATGCCGACGGTTCTTCCGTTGAGCCGTGCGAAACAGACGATCATGTTTTGGGCAAAATGCCGATGGGGCTCCAGAAAGTCGCCGTTGTCGACGATGCTGCCGATTACGGCTTTCATATCGTAAGACTGATTGGGATTGTCCGGTATGATTTTGTCCAGCGCCTTGTCTGAACGGTTGGGGTTGTCACCGGTGCCCGCCACCGGTGGGTCTTCCATGTTGTTGGCCGGCAGAAACGAAAGCAGCCGCCGGATCTGTTCAATGGCATCCTGGTCGTTTTCGCAGGCGAACTGGGAAACCCCGCTTTTTTCATTGTGGGTCATGGCGCCGCCCAGATCCTCGAAGGAAATCTCCTCTCCTGTCACGGCTTTGATGACCTCCGGGCCCGTGATGAACATGTAGCTGGTGTTTTTCACCATGAAGACAAAATCGGTCATGGCCGGAGAGTAGACCGCACCGCCGGCTGTCGGTCCCATGATGGCCGATATTTGCGGAACCACGCCGGAGGCGACGGAGTTGCGGTAAAAAATCTGCCCGTAGCCGGAGAGCGCATCCACGCCCTCCTGGATCCGCGCACCCCCTGAATCGTTCAGGCCGACAAACGGAACGCCGGCTTTGAGCGCAAGGTCCATCACCTTGCATATTTTCCTGGAATGCATCTCGCCCAGGCTTCCGGCCCGGGATGTGAAGTCCTGGGAAAAAGCGAAAACCGGTCGTCCCTCCACCAGCCCGTGTCCGGTAACCACACCGTCGGACGGGATATCCACCTTTTCCATTCCAAAATTCGTGCAGCGATGCTCCACGAACCGGTCGATTTCCCGAAAAGTCCCCGGATCGAACAGCTGATCCAGTCGCTCGCGAGCCGTCAGCTTGCCCTTTTCTTTTTGTTTGGCAACGGCTTTGTCGCCGCCCATCTGCAGGGCTTTTTGTTCGCGCTTCTTCAGGTCCTTGATTTTATCACCCACTACACCCATGACTGGTTTCCTTTCGTGCTACCGGAGTTACTCGCTGTATCAACTGCCGAAACGGCCGGATCGTGAAAAGAGCAAATGTAAGACATTCTATACCGTGTCGCTGTTGTCAAGCAAAAAAAGGAGCTTGCTGACGGCAACCGTGGGGGCGAGGATTCCGCTTTTCACTTCTCGGGAAATCTTCGGCAGGGCTTTTTTAATTTCAGCATTATTGAAAAAGCGCTCTTTCAGCGTCTCTTCAATCAAAAACCACATCCAGTCCAGTGCCTGTCGCTTGCGTTTTTCTTCCAACTCCCCGGTGGCCGAAAGTTTGCTGCGGTGCTCCAATACGCTCTTCCAGATTTCCTCGATCCCGGCAGCGCTCGATTCCAGGGAACTGCAGGTCATCACAGGCGGTGTCCAGGTCGGCGTCGAAGGAGTCAACAGATGCATGGCAAATGCATATTGGCGTTTGGCCTGTTCGGCCCGTTCGATGTTGTCGCCGTCGGCCTTGTTGACCGCGATGGCGTCGGCCATTTCCAGCAGGCCTTTCTTGATCCCCTGCAGCTCGTCACCGGCACCGGCGATCATCAGTACCAGGAAGAAATCGACCATGGAAGCCACGGTGGTCTCCGATTGGCCGACCCCCACGGTCTCCACGATAATAACGTCAAATCCGGCCGCCTCGCAGATCAGCATGGTTTCCCGTGTTTTGCGGGCCACACCGCCCAGCGTTCCACCGGCGGGCGACGGTCGGATAAAGGCCTTTTCGTCGGCGGAGAGCTTTTCCATGCGGGTCTTGTCCGCCAGCACGCTGCCTCCGCTGCGCTGACTGCTGGGATCGACCGCCAGGACCGCTACCTGGTGTCCGCGGGATACGAGCAGCGTCCCCAGGGTTTCGATAAAAGTGCTCTTGCCGGCACCAGGAACACCGGTTATCCCCAGTCGGACGGCCTTTCCCGTAAAAGGCAGGATCCGGTCGATCACCTGACGGGCGATTTCCTGATGTCTTACCAGCGAACTTTCCACCAGGGTGATGGTTTTGGCCAGCAGGCGCTTGTCGCGGGCCAGGATACCATCCACATAGTGCTGGGGGTCCTCGCTGGTCATCACCGCTGTTCCAGAATGTTGAGCACCGTGTTGGCCGATTCGGTCACCACGCTGCCCGGACCGAACACGCCGGCGGCACCGGATTCATACAAAAATGGGTAGTCGTTCGGTGGAATGACACCGCCGACCACCACCTGAATTTCGCTGCCGCCTTCCTTTTTCAGGCAGCCGACGAGTTCGGGCACCAGGGTCTTGTGCCCAGCGGCCAGACTCGATACGCCGACCACGTGCACGTCGTTTTCGATGGCCATTTTGGCCGCTTCTTCCGGCGTTTGAAACATGGGGCTGATATCCACGTCAAATCCCATATCGGCAAAGGCGGTGGCGATTACTTTGATACCGCGGTCATGGCCGTCCTGACCCATTTTTGTCAGCAGAATTCGCGGACGGCGGCCTTCGCGCTCCTTGAAGTCATCGGTGCGTTTTTTGATGGCGGCAAAGATTTCGCTGCTGCCGTACTCGGCGGCAAAAACCCCGGATATGACCTGGGTGGTGGCTACAAAGCGTCCAAAGGCTTTTTCCATGGCATCGGAAACCTCTCCCACCGTAGCCCGGGCCCGAATGGCCGGGATGCTGGCAGCCAGCAAATTGCCGCCGTTCTGTGCGGCACGAGTGACCTCCTCCAGCGCCTTTTGCACGGCGTCGTTGTCGCGATTGGCCCGAATGTCCTGTAACCGAGCAACCTGCTCGTCGCGGACGCTGCTCGGCACTTCACGGATGTCGCCTAGCGGCTCCTCTTCGATCTGGTATTTGTTTACGCCGACGATGACATCGAGCCCCTGGTCGATCCGCGCCTGGCGCCGTGCCGCCGATTCCTCTATTCGCAGTTTCGGCATCCCCGATTCAATCGCCTTGGCCATGCCGCCCAACTGCTCGACTTCCTCGATGATCTTGCGCGCCTCTTTGATCACCTCACCGGTAAGCGCTTCAACGTAGTATGATCCACCCAGCGGATCGACCACGTGGCAAACCTGGGATTCTTCCTGGATGACGATCTGCGTGTTGCGTGCGATGCGCGCAGACAGATCGGTCGGCAGGCCGACCGCTTCGTCGAACGAATTGGTATGCAGGGACTGGGTACCACCCAGCGCGGCGGCCAGTGCTTCCAGCGTGGTGCGGATGACATTGTTATAAGGGTCTTGCTCGGTCAAACTCCAACCGGAGGTCTGCACGTGGGTGCGCAGCATGGTCGAACGCGGATTCTTCGGATTGAACGAGCTGATGAACTCGTGCCACAAAGAGCGGGCCGCCCGCAGCATGGCGACTTCCATAAAAAAGTTCATTCCGACACCGAAGAAAAACGACAACCGGGGTGCAAACGTGTCGATGTCCAGACCGGCGTTGAGTGCCGCGCGGACGTATTCAAGACCGTCGGCCAGTGTAAAGGCGCACTGCAGAACCGAGTCGGCACCGGCTTCCATCATGTGGTAACCGCTGATGCTGACCGTGTTGAACCGGGGCATGTTCTCGGAGCAGTATGCAATGATGTCCGATACGATCCGCATGGACGGCACCGGCGGGTAGATATAGGTGTTGCGCGTCAGGTACTCTTTCAAAATATCGTTCTGGATGGTGCCGGTGAGCTGCTCCTGTTTCACACCCTGCTCCTCGGCGGCCACGATGTATCCGGCCATGACCGGCAGTACCGCACCGTTCATGGTCATCGACACGCTCATTTGATCCAGCGGGATCTGGTCGAACAAAATTTTCGTGTCTTCCACCGAGTCGATGGCCACCCCGGCCTTGCCCACATCCCCCACGACCCTTGGATTGTCGGAGTCGTAACCCCGATGGGTGGGAAGATCAAAGGCCACCGACAGACCCTTTTGGCCGGCTGCCAGATTTCGTCGGTAAAAAGCGTTGGAATCCTTGGCTGTGGAGAAACCGGCATACTGGCGGATGGTCCAGGGGCGTCCGGCGTACATGGTTGCCATGGGACCCCGGGCGTACGGCGGAAATCCCGGCAGGGTGTTTACGTGGGGCAGCCCTGCGATATCCTCGGCCGTATACAGCGGTTTTACCTCGATTCCTTCCGGGGTTTTCCAGTTGAGACTTTCGACCGGCTTGCCTTTCATCTGCTTGGCAGCCAGCTCTTCCCATTTCTTCAGGTCAGGATGTTTGGCCATAATACACTCCTTGAAAGTATTCGGAGCCGGATCGCCCGGCAGTGGGCAAGTCGCACCGATTCGGCCGTCGCGCCTGAATCGCTGCTAAAATGGTATCGCTGTTAGAGTTTTTTAATAATGAATCTGAAATCAGATGTCAATTTGAATCGCCCGGATTCGCCGGTGGTTGAGCCCACCATCGGCAGGAAACGAAAGGAATTCTTTTGCCGGGCCATCAGCCATTCTGTTGCGAATGTGAGCGAACCTTTATTTGCAGCCGACATGAAAATGCCTGTTTCGGCATCCAGGCTTTTGATGCGGTGTCTGCCCGTG
>JAHEIV010000301.1:0-428 GCA_024639205.1 Deltaproteobacteria bacterium
ACGAATCGATGAAAATCATATGGGAAATGGGTCTGCAAGCGGTGGAAATTTTCACGCTGGTTGTGGGCCTTCTGGGTATTATACTTTCGTTGCTGCTGCTGTTCGACGCCCAGAAAATCCAGCAGCTCGGCAAACGGTTCAACCGCTACGTGGACATCGACAGAAAATTTCGAGAAGTGATCGACCGGAACATCAGCTCCGAAGGCCTGTTCTACACGCATAACATCCTGGCCGGCATCTGCATGATTGTCGGTTCTGCTTTTATTCTGGTTTTTTTGTTTTATAGCCTGGATGTCCAGAGCTTCTTGATCGCCCTTTTCGGAAGGGGCAATTTTAACACGGTAACCGATATCATCGTCAGCGCCATGGCCTTGGTCGGCAAATTGGCTGGGATTATCGGGATCCTGCTTGGATCGATCCTCCTGTTC
>JAHEIV010000301.1:543-4410 GCA_024639205.1 Deltaproteobacteria bacterium
GAGCATTCGCATCCGGGTGTCGACGCGTTCGTATACCAAAAGCCGGTTCTTTGCGGAATCATCGGCCTGACGACTTCCATCCTGTTGACCTATCTCGCCCTCGGCAATATCCTCAAGTAATCGTTCTGTTCACGATTTTTGCATTGATTCTTGTTTCCGGTCGGTTCAACCGCTGCGGTCCCGGCCCGGGCGGCGGTGTGCCAAGGCCTGTTCGGAAATCGTGTGAATGCATAACATAGTGGTATAACGGCAAAAGCGAGAATCTGCCGAATATTCTGCGCGAGTGGTTGCCCGCTGCTGTGATCCCATCGGGTCGGTTAAACCGGGTATAAATTACCCGCTGTTATTGCGTTTGCAGTTAAAAAAGGGTAAAAAATAACCAGACTTTGCTGGACCGTACCATATGGCGAACCAGATAACGACGACGATGGAATCGATATGCCGCCCACTGGAATAAAACAGTATTGGACCCGCATCCCCGCCTGGATTTTCATTGGCACCGCACTGGTTTTGCTGCCGATCTTCACCCTGATAACGGTCAGCGACATCAACCGCCAGAAAGAGAACATGACCCGCGTGCTGGTTGAAAAAGGGGAAGCGCTGATCCGATCCTTCGAGGCCGGCACGCGAACCGGGATGAGAGGCCGGATGCACAGGGGATTCAAGCTCGAGCACCTGCTGATCGAAACGGCCCGGCAACCCGGCATTGTTTACCTGCTGATCACCGATGCCGGGGGTCGAATCCTGGTCCACAGCGATCCCGGACGCATCGGGCAACCCCACGGGTTGCAGAGCGAACCTGCAGAAATGGCAGACATGAAAAGCGTTCAATGGCGATGGGCGCCGCAAAATGAAGGTAAAACGGTTTTCGAAGTCTATCGGCGTTTTCTGCCGCGCCCACCCCCCCGCAGACGACCGCCCGAGCATATGATGCAGCAGCGGTCGCGGCCCCCGCCGGACCGGAACCCGGATTCATTCGAACCGTCCCGATATATTTTCGTCGGTCTGGATGCAGACCCGATTGCGGCGGCTCGGCGAGCGGATGTCCGACATACGGTGGTGATGGGTATCATTCTGCTTTTTATCGGTGCCGCCGGCATCCTGCTGCTGTTCTTGGCCCAGAATTATCGGACGGCGCGCACATCATTGGCCCGGATCAAGGCATTTTCCGACAACCTGGTGGAGAAAATGCCCATCGGTCTGGTGGCCATAGACAACGGACGCCGGGTCGCATCCTTTAACGACATTGCCCGATCGATTCTCGGTTTTACGCCGGGCAAGGCTGTCGGACGAGCCGCCCGGCAGGTTCTGCCGGCAGAGTTATGGCAGGTGGTCGAGGGCACGGAAACAGGCAAAAAGGGTGTCGAAGCCGAACTGGAGTGCTCCCTGCCCGATGGGAGCCGGATACCGCTGGCCGTCAGTGCCTCGATGATCAGCGATGAAAATGGCGCATCTCTCGGCCTTGTATTATTGTTGAAAGATCTGCGAGAAATCGAGGCACTCCGCAAGCAGATCCAGCGAAATCAACGTCTGGTTTCCGTCGGGCGGCTGGCAGCCGGCGTGGCCCATGAAATCCGCAACCCGCTCAGTTCCATCAAAGGGTTTGCCACCTATTTTCAGGAAAGACACCGGGATAAACCCGAGGACCAGCAGATCGCATCCATTATGATCCAGGAGGTCGATCGCTTGAACCGGGTGATCGGTCAGCTGCTTGATTTTGCCCGACCGGTGAAAATTTCCAGAAAACCCGTTGCGGTGAAAGCGCTGATTGAAAAATCCGTCAAGCTGATCGAACGGCAGGCGGCGGAAAAGCAAATCAGCGTTCAAACGCGGGTGATGCCGCCAGTAGATACGATACAAGTCGATGCGGATCGACTCAACCAGGTCCTGCTCAACTTGTATTTGAATGCCCTGGATGCGATGGAGACCGGGGGGAAGTTGACCATCGAAGTCGCCCCCTGCAGTCAAAGCGGTGAACTCGCGATCAAGGTAAGCGATACCGGCTGCGGTATCGATCCGGATGAGCTGGGCAACATCTTCGATCCGTATTATACCACCAAGCCTGCCGGTACCGGTCTGGGGCTTGCGATCGCCCACAACATCCTGGAGGCCCATGGCGGTCGCATTACCGTTGAAAGTCGACCGGGGCAGGGAGCGACCTGTACGGTATATTTGCCAAACGGAAGCGGAAAGAAAACCCGATGATTCAAACGCATACCATCCTGGTCGTTGACGACGATGCCGCCCATCGCACCATGCTGCACGCGCTGCTGAGGGAATGGGGATACCGCGTCGTCGAGGCGGATGACGGCGCCACAGCCATCGAAGCGGTACGCAAACGGTTTTTCGACATGGTATTGATGGATGTGCGCATGCTCCGGGTTTCCGGGCTGCAGGCCCTTGAAAACATCCAGGCATTCAACCCGGCCCTGCCGGTTATCATCATGACGGCCTATTCCTCCATCGAGTCGGCTGTGGAAGCCCTGCAAAAAGGAGCTTACGATTATCTGACCAAACCGCTGGACTTCGAGAAATTGAAGTTTACCATCCAGCGCGCAATGGAGCACCTCGCGCTGCGGGAGGAAAATCGAACGTTGAAAGAAACCCTGGGGCGCCAATTCGACCGGAGGCAGATCATTGGAAGCAGCCCCGCCATGGTCCGGCTCCTCGATACGGTAGCCCGGGTAGCGCCTTCGGAGGCGACCGTTCTGATTCACGGAGAGTCCGGAACGGGCAAGGAGCTCATCGCCGGGGCCATTCACTTCAACAGCCACCGCAAGCAGGGTCCGTTTGTCGGTATTAACTGTGCCGCCCTGACCGAAACCCTGCTGGAATCCGAGCTGTTCGGGCACGAAAGAGGTGCATTCACCGGGGCTGAACGGCGCAAGGACGGGTGTTTTCAGCGGGCACACGGTGGGAGCCTTTTTCTCGATGAAGTCAGCGAAATGAGTTCGACCATGCAGGCCAAACTGCTGCGGGTGATTCAGGAAAGGGAAGTGACCCGTGTGGGCGGTGAGACGGCCCGGCCTGTAGATGTGAGGGTGATCTGCGCTACCAACAAGGATTTGCAGCAACTAACCGCTGCCGGCACGTTCAGGGAGGATCTGTACTATCGACTCAACGTGGTCGGTCTGCACCTTCCACCACTGCGCGGACGCAAGCAGGATGTTCCGCTGTTGGCCCAGCATTTTCTGGAAACACTCGGCGCCAAAAACAACAAGAGGCTCAAGGGGTATACTCCCAGGGCGATGGATGCGATCGTCCGGCATGACTGGCCGGGCAATGTCCGTGAGCTGATGAATGCCGTCGAAAGAGGTGTGGTGCTGGCCCAAACCGAATACCTGGACCTGGCTGATCTGAGAATCAGCGATGAGCCGATCGACGAGCCGGCACAGATGCCGACGGCGGGTCAGGATCTTGGCCTGTTGGAAAGGGCCGAGATGGATACGATCTCTGCGGCCCTTCGGACCACCGGGGGAAACAAAACCCAAGCAGCCCGGCAGCTTGGAATTACCAGAAAAACCCTGCACAACAAGCTGAAAAAATACGGCTTGGATGGCTGACGCGTACAAGCAATCCGATGCATCCGCTCTTTTTTCCCGCTGCCTGCCATCGTCGATCGTCGGGTTGGAATCATCCGGGCGGTCATCGCTTCGCCGATCCTGGTTTCCGCGGCAGCAGCCGTTGCAGGGTTTACTCACCCGAAAGTGATCTTACCTTATGGAGACAATTTCACTCCCGTTATCGAGGATCATTGAATGCAGCAGGCAACCCATCAAATCATCCGCTGTTCGGCGTGCGGAACAAAAAACAAGGTGCCGGTCAAAAAAGCCAATGCTGCCGCCCGTTGCGGCCGATGCGCCGCCA
>JAHEIV010000302.1 GCA_024639205.1 Deltaproteobacteria bacterium
CACTGCTGGCAGTTGCCGGCAACAACGACGCTGTGGGCACTGTTGAATCCTTGGGGTAGCACCTCGGCGTGGCATTCGATGCACAAGCGGGTGGGCGGTGCCGTCAGCAATCCTTTGTGACTGGAAGCGTGCGACTGGTGGCAGCTGGTGCACTCTTTTGCTTTGACCAGCGGATGGAGGTGGGTCTGCTCCATCTTTTCGGCAAAATCCATGTGGCATTTCAAACAGGCTTCTCCCCTGGCACCGGCCCGCAGTTTATAATCCTGCTCAGTGGTTGTGGCAGCAGCGGCAGGTGACGGCCACATTCCCAGCAGCAGGATTGTGAAGACCATGATGAGGCGCTGAACCATAGGTCGCATTCTCAATTTACCTCGACGAGATGGCAGTCTTTGCAGCTGTTTTCCGAAAACGGCTTGTGCACAACGGTCTTGAACAGTCGCGGATCCCGAGAAACGTGCGGCGCATGGCAACTGCGGCAATCCATCCGTTCAGCTTCTACACCCAGGTGGGCTCTGCCGAAAGTCTCTCTTCCGTAGTCGTGGCAGCGGCTGCACAGCGGCTGGATCGGCTCTGATATAAGGGCCGCTTCTGATCCCTTGTGCGGCAAATGGCAAATCCCGCACTTGCCGATCTCTTCAGGCGCGTGAAGGTAAAACTGCTCGGGAGTTTCCTCTGAATCTCTGGCTTCAGTGCTCTGGCCGTCCGATACGTTTTTACCAGCGGGACCGGTTTGCGCAAGGGCTGCTTTGAGATCCGCATGGCAGGCCAGGCACAGGTCCGGATTTTGCGCCAGAACCAGGTGCGGCAAATCCGATTTGTGCGGGTTGTGGCAGGCGCTGCACCGGCCTTCGACCACCGGCTGGTGCCGGCTGGCGACTGGGGTAAAATTTTTATTCGGGTCGGTTCCGTGGCAGCCGGCGCAGAGAAATCCCTGCTTTTGAGTCAGCATGCCCGGAATGTTGCTGCTGTGGGCGTCATGGCAGCGGTAACACTGCCCGGATTGGAACACCGGGTGGGCCACGCCGGCTTCGGGTATCTGCATCAGCTCCTGGTGGCAGGACGAACAAAGGGCCGGGTCCTTTGCATCGAACTCGAGCAGATTGGACTGCTGGGCCCCATGGGATTGATGGCAGGCGCTGCAAAGCCCGTCGAGTACCGGTTGGTGGGTGTTGGTTTTGGTAAAATCGATCTCGGTATCGACGTGGCAGCTGTAGCAAACGGCATCCAGCCGGTCCTTCACCATGCCATTGTAATTACTGCCGTGCGGGTTATGACAACTGCCACAGGAACCATCGGCATACGGCTGGTGGGAAACCGGCATTTTCAATGCCGAACCAATATCTTCATGACAGGCGAAACAGACAGTCTGCTCTTTGCCGGCCAGCAATCCGGCATACGGTGCTGCATGGTTTCGGTGGCAGGCGAGACAGCCCTTTCCCTCGTCTACGGCCTTGTGGGGAAACTTTACATCGGCCTGCATCTGTTCGTGGCACTGATAACACAGGGGGTTTCCGGCAGCAGAGAGCAGATTCAGGTTTTCCGAGGCGTGGGGCCGGTGGCACGAACCGCAGTTGCCGTCGGTAAACGGGCGGTGGGTGATGGATCCGCCGGCTTTGAGCTCCGCGGCCTTGTGGCACTGGTAGCAGAGCTCGCCGGCGGATGCTTTAACGGAAAGAGAACGGGATGACCCCGGTGCCTCGTGGCACTTTGCACACGATTGCGAATCGACAAACGGGTGAACGGTGCTGCGCATCAACCGGGTTTGATCCGATGAATGAGGGTTGTGGCAATCCTGGCAGGAGGCGGTCTCCACCGGGTAGTTGCCGTGGGCGCTCTTAAACTCCGCTTTTTCCGGCGCGTGGCACTCCACGCACAGTGCCGGAGACTGAGCCTTCAGAATGTATGCTTGATCCGATCCATGGGAGCTGTGGCAGGTCAGACAGGCTGCTTCCTGCAGCGGTTGGTGAACCGTTTTCTTTTGAAATTGTTCCGGTTTGTGACACTGGAAACAGAGGTCACTAAGCGGTGCCTGCAGAAGGCCCTGCTGTGGGGAAGCATGTGGATTGTGACAGCGAATGCATTGATCTTTCTGGAACGCAGAGTGCAGCACCGGCTTGTCCATCCCGATTTTGTCCCTGGGATGACAGCGGTAGCAGCCCTGGTTGCCGGGAACCTTCAACAGCAGCTTGGGAACCACTCCGTGGCGCAGGTGGCACTCCTCGCACTGTAGTTCCATCACCGGTGTGTGCACCTGGGCCTGCGAAAGGGTTTTGGCGGCGAAATCGGTATGACAGTCGAGACAATCTTTTCGGACAAATCGCGAAGGGGTGCGGGTACGGGAGGGGGTCGGCGCACAGGCAGTGTACAATAGCATTGCAGCAACGCACAGGCTCGCAAGCAGCCACAGGAGCCGGAGTCTCCGACTGTGCCCCGCGATGGGTCTCAACAGATCCGGAGCCATCAATCGGTGGTTAGATATACTTCTACCGGGTAATGGCGACTGAGTTGATCGGTCCATGTGTCAATGGCGGCTTTTAGCTTTTGATCGAATACGATTTCGGCAACTTCCTTCTGCACCTCGGAAAACGGCCGCACACCGGTGTCGACAAGCTGCTCGATCCGAAGGACATAATGGACACCTCGCTCCTCGTTGCTGAAAAGCCGGTAGCCGCCGGTAGCGCTGCCCGCCAGTGTTTTGCGCAGGCCCTCGGGAAGTCCCTGCTGGGTCAGAAGCCTTCCGTCGAACCGCAGCAAGCCCTCTGCACCGGGGGCCATCTGGCCCTCGGCATTGGCGGCCAGCCAGTCAAAATCCGTCCCGGCGGTCAATTTGTCGATGGCGTCTAACGCCTGACTTTTCTGTCGAAAAGCCAGGCTTCGCATTCGAATCATCTTCGGTGCCGCGAACCGCTCGCGATGATCGTCGTAGTATTGCTGCAACTCTTTCATATCCAACTGGATGCCGGGGGTGATGACCTTTTCGATGAACATTCCGAAAATCAGGGCTTCTTCGTACTCCCGGACGCGTAACCCGTATTCTTTTGTCCTGTCAAGGCCCTTATCGAGTGCGACTTTTTTCAAAATCCGATTATGCAGCATCCGTTCCAGTTCTTCGGTTTTGGCGGAATTTACCCTTTTCGAGGCGATGGCCTGATCCACGCCGTGAAAAAACTTCTGGTCCAGCGCCCCGGTCAAATCCGCCACGGTAATCGGATCTAGCCCCTTGAGTTCGACCAGGGTCCGTTTATCGCGTCGCAGCTTCTCGAACCCCGGTGAAGCGGACTCGTAGTCGAGCGACTCCAGCAGCGGCTGATCGATCTTCGCATATTTTTTGCGCAGCCCCTCGTAATAGTCTCTGGTGGCCTTCAACTTCTTTTGTGTCAACACCTGGTTTTGGGCATTCCGCCATGGTTGCGGGTCAATCTGCTCCGGATACCGAATTTCCTCGATCTGAAAGAGGATATGCTTTCCGAGCCCGACGGTCACAACGGGGCTGACGTCCCCGGGTTCCATCCGGGCAACGATTTGCGCCACGGCAGGGGTGAGGTCCACATTTTTCATGAAGCGACCCTGCGCCTCCACCTCCGCGAGCCCGTCCTGATCCGCTTTGCTTACGGCCGTGCCGAAATCGGTGCCGTCTCGGATCTCGGTCTCAACCCGGACGGCATCCTCCTTTTTTTTGAACACGGCAGAGCGAAACTTCGACTCCCGCGCCCGCTGGAGATAGGCTGGTTTCACCTCGGCATCTTCCACCCCGATGTCTTCGACATGCTGCTCGAGGAGCAATTCGATCAAGGTGTTTCGCGAAAAGACGTCCACCGCATTGCCGATCTCCGGCAGCTGGTTCAACCCCATGTTGGTTGCCTCCAGCACGATCAGGCGGATGTCCACAAGCCGTTTGATGATGCCGGCATAGTCGATCTGCCCGGGCAAGGGCGGATCTTCGGATTTTCTGCGCGGTGCGGACATGGCACCTGCATGGGAAGTCGCCAGGGCGCGCTTGAATTCGGCCAGTGTGATGGGGTTGCCTCCCACAGCGGCCACGGCTTTTTCGCCCTTAATGCTGGGAAGGTTCTCCACTGACACCGCACCGGCCATACCGATCGCCAGCATGGCGATTAGCGCTGCTGTGCTGCAACTACGAAATAGTCTGAAGGTAAACGTATGGTTCGGGGGGGTCAACATCCGATTTCCTCATATTTTGATTGTTGGGAATCAAACCCTTTGCAGAAAGGGCCATTTACAGCAATTCCCGTACCAAGGGTGATCCGAACCCGCCGCTCTGTGGCCGAAGAGCAGCAAGCATAGCATAAATTGGCAATCGAACAAAGCAAACCGGGGTGAATTGCCGGGAAGCGATCTCAGATTCACAGCCGGGATAACGGTGAAATAACCACCTCGGCCCGGT
>JAHEIV010000303.1 GCA_024639205.1 Deltaproteobacteria bacterium
CGCCGTCAGTTTGGCCCTGTTCAGGATTCTGACCGAGTTCGGCCTCACCCCGGATGCGACCGCCGGACACAGTTTCGGCGAACTAACGGCCCTGCACGCCGCCGGTTGGCTTACCGAACCCTCTTACGTCAGGCTCGCCGTGGCCCGAGGCCGGTCGATGGGGCGCGACAGCAAAAGCAACAGCGGCGGGATGCTGGCCGTCAAAGCCGATCCGGATGACATCGAGACGAAGATCCGGGATCATCGGATGGACGTGGTGCTGGCCAACCGCAACAGTCCGAGCCAGGGGATTGTTGCCGGGAACACATCAGCGCTGGCCGGTGCGGCAGAGATATTCCGCGGTCTGGGCTGGCCGGTGGCTTCACTTCCGGTGTCGGCCGCATTTCACAGCCCAATGGTGCAGTTTGCCCTGAAACCATGGGCCAACGCGCTGAAAAAGACGACCTTTACCCCCACGGATGTTCCGGTCTACGCCAACACCACCGGCAGCACCTATCCGAACGATGCCGCGAAAACGGCCTCTCTGCTGGTCGAACACCTGCACAACCCCGTCGATTTTCTGAAACAGGTCCAACAAATGCATCAAGACGGTGTGCACACCTTTGTGGAAGTCGGCCCCGGACGCGTGCTCAGCGGCCTGGCAGGAGACATCCTGGGCGCCAGTGATGCCATGATCGTAACCGTCGATGGCAGCGGCGGCCGGCAGCCCGGCCTGTACGATCTGGCAGGATCGCTCTGCCGGCTGGCTGCCGCAGGCTATCCGGTCGCACTGGATCGATGGGAGCAGCCACCGGACCGGCAGCGTCAACCGCGCATGCAAATCCCCATCTCCGGGGCCAACTACCGGGGAGAAAATACCGACGGCCCGAAAACCGACCGGCAGCGAATCGATCGGACATCCGGACCGGACGATTCGGATCAACCGACACCTGAAACTGACTACACCGCATTCGTCGATACCGCTCCTTCCAAACCGGCGGTGTCGATGCTTGACGACAGGAAAGCAATGGAAAAGAAACGCACACCTGACCCACAGGCAGATGTGATCAGCCGGGCGCTGGAAGCGGTCCAGCAGGGTCTGCAGTCGATGCAGGCACTGCATGACCAGACGGCCGAAGCCCACCGCAAGTTTTTGGAAACGCAATCAGAAGCCAGTCGGACCCTTCAACAGATGATGGAGAACACCCGGCGCCTGGCCGAGGTTTCCGTGGGGCAGCCGGTCGACATCGATTCAGAACCGCAAACAACCCACCCGGGGCCTTCTAAACGGACACAAGCGGTCAGTAAAGACACCCCAAAGCCCGATCTCGCTCTTTGGGACAGCCCGGCAGCAACCGCCGGCCGGCCGGCCGATTCAGCCGATTTCGGTGAAATGGAACGACCGATTGCCGCTGCGACCGCGTCAACAAAGGATGCGCAAAGCAACGAAACGGATTTCCTGGATGCAGCCCGTCTGGAAAAAGCCCTGCAGGAAGTGGTCGCGGAACTGACCGGCTATCCTCTGGAGATGATCGAGCCGGACATGGACATGGAAGCCGACCTGGGGATCGATTCCATCAAACGGGTGGAAATCCTGTCCTGTTTGGAAGAAAAAATCCCCGAACTGCCGGGGATCGCTCCGGAGGAGCTGGGCAAAATGAAAACCCTGCGGCAGATCATCACCGCGTTCGGCGAACATGCCGGCAGCGGACCCGTTACAGCGCAGCAACTACCGAACCCGGAACCACCGCCGCACCCACCGGCAGAGAACGCCTCTTCGGCAGAAACCGTTGACCTGGCCCGGCTGCAATCGGCCCTGCTGCAGGTTGTCGGTGAGCTGACCGGCTATCCTCCCGAAATGATCGGCATGGGCATGGATATGGAAGCCGATCTGGGGATAGACTCGATCAAACGGGTAGAAATTCTGTCCGCTCTCGAAGAAAAATTACCCGAACTGCCTGCGGTGGCCCCGGAAATCCTCGGCGGTTTGAAAACCCTGGAACAGATCATCGCAACCATCGGCGGTTTCGAAACATCGGCCGGCCCGGCGCATCCAGCCTCGAGCGCCCTTTCGCTGCCGGACGCAAACGCGGTGCCCGAGCCCCTTCTGCAGGCAGTGGAACACTCGAACGGGGATCTGGACAGACAGGTGGTGCGATGGGTCGAAAAACAGCTCAACGCGGACCAACCGATATCCCTGCCGGCAAACCGGAAAGTGATCATCACCGATGACGCGTCCGGCTTATCGGCTGCGATCGCCGATGAGCTGGACCGTCGCGGAATTCACACGGTTTTGGTCTCGCCGGACATCCTCCGTCACAAGAATTCGCTGCCGCCGGCATCGGGGTTGATTCTCGTTGTGGATCCAGATGCTGCGCTGGAAACCGATCAGCTGAAATCCCTGTTCGGGCTCACCCGCCACCTGGCCCCCGACCTGAACCAGTCCGCCGAAGAGGCGGCCGGTATTTTTGCCAGTGTGATCCGTATGGACGGTGCCTTCGGTTTCAACGGCGGGGGGGTCGGCTACCCCCTGCAGGGAGCACTGGCAGGGCTGGTAAAGACCGCTGCCCTTGAATGGCAGACGGTTCACTGTCGGGCTCTCGATGTCGCCCCGGCGTGGCACGATCTCAGCGCCGTCGCCGGTGCGATCGTCAAAGAACTGCTCAGCGCCGATCCGCAAGCGCCGGTGGAAATCGGACTGCATCAGGGCGGGAGATGTGTTCCGGAACTAATACCGGTTTCCATTGCAGCGGAACAGTGTGGTTCCCCATCCTTTAATCCGGAAGACGTCCTGGTGGTAACCGGCGGAGCTCGGGGAGTAACGGCAGCCGCCGCATCGGCCCTTGCGTCGGCCACCCGCCTGAATCTGGCGCTGCTGGGACGTTCGCCATCACCGGAGCCGGCACCCCGCTGGCTGGAGGGACTGGAGGATGAAACGGCGGAAAAAAAGGCCATCCTGGCCAACCAGTTCAACGGCAAACGCCCGTCCCCCCGACAACTCGAATCGGCGTACCGCAGGCATCACGCCAACCGTGAAATCGCTGCGACACTGGCAAAGATAGCCGCGACCGGTTCAACCGCACGTTACTACCCGGTGGATGTGCGCGACCGTCGGGCGGTGGATCGCGTGCTGAAGACCGTTCGCAGCTCCCAGGGGCCGATTCGCGGCATCATTCACGGTGCCGGTGTTCTGCAAGACCGGTTGATCGTCGACAAGACCGACGAGCAGTTCGAACAGGTTTTTGCAACCAAGGTCGAAGGAATGCGCCATTTGCTTTCCGCAACCGAATCCGATCCCCTGGCCCACCTGGTCGTCTTTTCTTCAGTCACGGCCCGGTTGGGTAACCGCGGCCAGGCGGACTACGCCATGGCCAACGAGGTGTTGAACAAAATGGCCGTCAAGCTCGCCGCTGAACGCCCGCAGGTCAACGTGGTCAGCCTCAACTGGGGGCCCTGGGAGGGCGGAATGGTTACACCCGCGCTAAAACGCGAATTTGAGCGCCAGGGTGTTTCGTTGATACCGGTGGAGCGGGGCGCTCGTCACATGATCCGGGAAATGTTCTGCCAACACCGGCGAAGCGTCGAAGTTGTCCTCGGCGGCAAATTCAGCCCTGCGGCGCAGACCGACACCGCCGCGGATCCGGCAGCGCATGAGATACCGCCAACCGCAGATCGCGAGCGCAGCGAGCTGTCGGTGACGTTCAAGCGACAGATCGACATCCAGCAGATCCCGGTTCTGCGATCCCATGTGCTCGACGGCAAACACGTGGTCCCGCTGGCGCTTATGGCGGAATGGTTCGGGCATGGTGCCCTGCATGATAATCCCGGGCTGCGACTTTACGGCCTGGATGACTTGCGGGTTCTCAACGGCATCAAAATCGACGGCGATTCCCGGCAGGTTCAACTGCTGGCCGGCAAGGCCCGCAAAAACAACGGGTTTTTCGAAGTGAATCTGGAGCTGCGCGACGGCATTCAGGGGGACCTTGATGTTGTTCACTCCAGGGCCAAAGCGGTTTTGATCGGAACGCTATCCGATCCGCCCGTTTACCGGATCCCGGACACCCTGCGGACACAAAATTTTACCCGCAGCGTCGAAGAAGTGTACGACCGGATCCTTTTTCACGGCAGCGATCTTCACGGCATCCGGAACATATCGCACTGCTCGGCGGCCGGAATGACAGCCCGCATTGCTCCGGCGCCTTCCCCGGACAGGTGGATGAAGAAACCGCTGCGCAATAAATGGCTGGCCGACCCGCTGGTGCTCGACTGCGCGTTTCAGATGGCCACCATCTGGTGTTACGAAAACACCGGAAGCGTTTCGCTGCCCAGCTACTGCGCCAGCTATCGCCAGTACTGCGACCGATTCCCCGCCAAAGGGGTTACAGCGGTGTTGGAAGTCAAAGAG
>JAHEIV010000304.1 GCA_024639205.1 Deltaproteobacteria bacterium
GGTCTGGGTCAGCTGCCGTGCAAACCCACCGAGCTCGGACTGTTTTTCCACCAGCTTGACCGCAAAGCCCTGATCGGCCATTGTCAGCGCGGCTGTCATCCCGGCAATGCCGCCGCCGACGACCAGACCGCTGCGCACCACCGGATAGGAATCTGCTTTGAGGGGCTGGAGATGCACCGACCGGCTGACAGCGGCACGAACGAGTTCAATCGCTTTGCGGGTGGCCGTCTCCGGCTCCCGGCCATGCACCCAGGAGTCGTGGTTGCGGATGTTGGCCATCTCCAGCAGGTATGGATTCAAACCGCTCTGTCGCAACGTGTTTTGAAAAAGCGGTTCGTGCGTTTTGGGCGAACAGGCAGCAACGACGATGCGGTTCAGACGATGTTTTTGAATCAGGTCCATGAGCACCGGTTGGGTTTCGGCCGAGCAGCTGAACACGAAATCGGTGACCAAAACAACGCCGGGTATTGTTTCGGCCTGTTCTTTGACCTGCTCGATACTGACCACACCGGCGATGTTGGACCCGCAGTGGCAGACAAACACACCGATCCTGGGCTGCGCGTCGACCGGGCTTTCTTCGAATATTTTTTCAGCGGCTGTTTCCGAGTTGCGGGATGCGGCAATCAGGGCTGCCGCATCGGCCGCCGCCGCCCCGGCCTGGATGACCGTCTCGGGAATGTCCTTGGGCGCTTCAATGCCGCCGCACACGAATACGCCCGGGCGCGAGGTTGCTGCCGGATCATCGAAAGCGGTTCGTAAAAATCCATAGAAAGGCGTTGAAATACCCAGGCGGCGGGTAAGGTCCGCAAATCCATCGGTCGGTTTAAAGCCGCTGGAGAGAACCACCAGATCGTATTCTTCCTCGACCTTGCGATTTTGGTGATGATCGAATGTTTCGATGATCAGGTTGTCGCTTTCCGGGTCCCAGTAGACCTGTGAAATCATGGAGCGGCGGTACTGCACGCCGAGGTCGTAACGAGCGCGGTCGATATAGTCATCGAATCCCTTGCCGTGGGCGCGCACGTCCATGAAATAGATGGTCGTTTCCGTATCCGGTTCGTGGCTGCGGGTGACCACCGCCTGCTTGGCGGCATGCATGCAGCAAACGGAGGAACAAAACGGACGGTTGATGGAGGCATCGCGTGACATGACGCATTGAATCCAGGCAACCTTGCCGGGAACCTTGCCGTCCGACGGGCGCTGCAGGTGCCCCCCGGTCGGCCCGGTGGCCGACAGCAACCGCTCATACTGCAGGGAGGTCACGACATTTGGATAGCGCCCGTACCCGAACAACCCCTGTCGCGCCGTCAGGGCCAGTTCGAATCCGGTGGAAAGCACCACCGCTCCGGCGGTGATGGTGAGTGTTTCCGGTTGCTGTTCAAATTCGACCGCCTCGGCCGGGCAAATCTTTTTACACAGTCCGCATTTTTTTTTGGTAAGATAGAGGCAGTGCTCGGCATCCAGGGCGTATTTCAGGGGCACGGCCTGCGGAAACGTCAAAAAGGCCGCTTTGCGGGGACCCAGGCCCTGATTGAACTCGTCGGGGACTTTTTTGGGGCATTTTTCCGCACACTGCCCGCAGGCGATGCATTTCTCTTCACTGATATAGCGCGGCTGCCTCTCGACACGGGCCGTAAAGCGACCGGGCTCACCTTGAAGATCGAGCAGGCGGCATGCCGTCAGGATTTCGATGTTCGAACTGGCGGCGACCTCCACCAGCTTGGGAGAAAACATGCATGTGGAGCAATCGTTGGTCGGAAAGGTCTTGTCCAGCTGTGCCATGGTTCCGCCCAGCGTAAAGGACTTCTCCACCAGGTAAACGTAAAAACCGGTTTCCGCCAGATCGAGAGCGCACTGAATTCCCCCGATGCCGCCGCCGACAACGATTACTTTTCCGACTGGATCTTGGCCTGTTTTCTGCATACTAAAGATAACGCTTCCTGGCAGCGTCTGATACTGATCTCAAAAATGCATCTGCATGCTCAAGGCGCTGTGGTCTTTCATCCGAATCCGCTACTTGGGCGATCGGTTCTTCTTTCAGCAGTCGTAATGAATGGATAAAGCCGGTCCATACGACTGTCCGCCTGACTTCCGGCGCCTCCTATACCATCACACCCCTGGCTTTCAGCAACGGCAGCGGATCGGCAAAGCGCATCTTGAACCAGTGGCGGGCGCTTTCCTCGTCCCCGAAGGCCAAGGTCAGCAGATCGGTGACGTAAAACACCGGTATCACGCTGCGGCCGGCACCGCGTTGGATGATGTCCAGGTTGGCCTGGCAAAGCGGGCAGGACACGACAATCGCTTCGGCGCCGGCCTGGCGGGCCTTGGTCAGCAATCGAAGCGTCAGCGAATCCTGGATCTCCTTACGACCGATGCCGATACTGGCGCCACAGCAGGTAGACTTGTACGACCAGTCCAAGACCTCGGCCCCGACAGCATTGACAATCCGGTCCAGGGTCTGGGGATTTTCATAATCCGTGTATCCGGTGATTTTCGGTGGACGCACCATCTGACAACCGTAGTAACAGACCATCTTCAAATTGCTGAGCTGGCGAACCGTGCGCTGCTTTATTCTGTCAATCATTTCCGGCTCAGCCAAAAACCGGCTCATATCGCGCACCTGCAGCTCACCGGTCACCTCCCAGGGCACGTCGGTTGTTTTCTCCCGCAGCATATTTTGGGAAAACCGCAGCCGGTTGAAGCAATTGGGGCATGACGTCAGCATATCCAGCCCGAGCTTCTCGGCTGCGGCCAGGTTTCGAGCCGAAAGGGCCACCGCCAGCATCTCATCCAGGCTGTGCGCTGCAGTCGCTCCGCAACAGGACCAGTCGTCGATCTCCACCAGCTCGATGTCGAGGTGTTCAAACACCGCCACAACGGATCGCGCATATTCTTTGGCCATCCCGTCCAGCGAGCACCCCGGATAAAATGACATTTTCATCAATCGACCTCTCCGCGCTGACGGCGATAGACCGCTTTTATCTCCTCGATGGCCTTTGATCGCCGGGGAACCAGGTGCAGCTTTCCTTTCCGCCACAGCGCCAGCCCGAGCAACAGTTCGTCCTTTAAGGTGCCGGCTTTGACCTTTGCCCGTAATATACCGGGTTTGCGGTTAAAAGCACTCATCAACCACAGTTCGTTGACGCGGCCGTAACGTTGCAGCTCCTGTAGAAACGTCTGGTGAAAAACTGCCAGCAGGCGTTCCTTCGGGGGTATGGAGGAATGATATGCCAGGTTGCGAAGATGATTGATCACCTTAGCCACCGCCACTTCATTGGGACAGTAGGTCGAGCACATCTCGCAGGAAAGGCACACCCAGATGGTCGCAGCGCCCAGCAGCCGCTCCCGCCATCCCAGCTGGACATGGCGAATCACCTGATGGGGTTTGACGTCCATGTAATAGCTCACCGGGCAGGCATTGGTGCAGCGTTCACACTGGTAGCAGGCGGAAACGTTAGCGCCGGTCTCTCCCTCGACACGGTTCAAAAAAAGATCTCGCCGGTCACCGATCAGGGTTCTGGGTCTATCGGGTGCATCGTCGGAAGGTTCCGGACTCTGCCTGGGGAAATGGTCTGCACTCATAACAGGTTCTTCCTATCATGGACCGCAGCGGTCGCGTTTGACTTAGATCAAGAGGCGAAAAAACGGTTTTGCAACCGGCTGTCTCGGTTGGTATGCCTGATTTAGTGGTTACCATCTGCGAACCATCTTGACAACGGTATTGGCAGCGCTACTCTATAATTTAGCCGTTTCTTATATGTTTCTTATAAATGGAAGGCGCATTGACCGGGCTGTCAGCCATAGCAGGGTAACCAAACATGCGTGTGAGCCCGCACATTCCGGTGGAATAGAAATAGAATTCGTTTGGAGATCATCATGAAAATGTTGCAACGCACCACTGTGTTGAGCGGCATCCTCATTGGGCTGCTGCCCGCCGCTGCCGGTGGCGAAGCTGCGCTGTCGGACCGGGAGAAAAAACAAGTCGTATATAAGATGTATACCCAAGGGAAAAAAGATTTTCCAGCGGTAAAAGACCTTTCCCCGCAGCAGGCCATGGATCAGCTGGATCAAGGGCGCCTGGTTTTCGTAGACACCCGCAAACCCGCGGAGATGAAAGTGTCGATGCTGCCCGGCGCGATCACCAAAGAAAAATACCTGGTGGAACCGGAACGCTACGATGACCGAACGGTGGTGGTCTACTGCACGATCAGCTATCGAAGCGGCGTGTTCGCAAGGAAAATGCAAGAGAAGGGTTTTGCGATCTACAACCTGAAAGGGGGTATTCTGGCCTGGACGCTGGAAGGCGGCAGTGTCTTTGATCCGGACGGCCGGAAGACCAAACAGCTTCACGTGTTCGGCAAGCGTTGGAACTATGCACCGG
>JAHEIV010000305.1 GCA_024639205.1 Deltaproteobacteria bacterium
CTGGCCACCGAAAAAGACATCCGGCAGGCGGTCGCTACGGCCAAGGACGACCCGGACGGCTGGCGCCGAATGATCCTGAAGGAGCGGCACGAAGTGCTCTCCCGGGTGGCCGGAGAGCTGCGAAAGGCACGGGGCGATTTAATCGGAACGGCGGCTGCCAGCACTGGCAAATTGTACACCGAATCTGACGTGGAGGTCTCCGAAGCCATTGATTTTGCCGAGTACTATCCATTCTCGACCAGAACCTTTGATGGCTCCGACGCGATCAATGCCCGCGGCAAGGGGGTCGGTTGCGTCATATCCCCCTGGAATTTTCCCATTGCCATTCCCTGCGGCGGAATCGTGGCCAGCCTTGCGGCCGGCAATACGGTGATTTTCAAGCCATCCTCCGACGCCGTGCTGGTCGCCTGGCAGCTGTGCCGGAGTTTCTGGGAGGCCGGTGTGTCGCGCAACACGCTGCAGTTTCTCCCCTGCGCCGGTTCGGATGTAGGCCGGATGCTGGTCTCCCATCCGGACGTCGACTATGTTATTCTGACCGGCGGCACCGCAACGGGGCTGGCCATGCTGGCCGACAAACCGGACTTATGGCTATCGGCAGAAACCGGTGGGAAAAATGCCACCATCGTCACGGCCATGTCTGACCGGGACCAAGCGATCAAAAATGTCGTGCACTCGGCCTTCAGCAACGGCGGCCAGAAATGCAGCGCCACCTCCTTGCTGATCCTCGAAAGGGAAGTGTATGAGGATCCCCATTTCAAACAGCAGCTGATCGATGCCGCCCAGAGCTTATCAACCGGCTCGGCCTGGGAGTTTCACCACCGGATGGGGCCGCTGATCCACCCCCCCGAGGGGGATCTGAAACGCGGCATCGAGCAGTTGGAGCCCGGAGAATCCTGGGCCCTGGAGCCCCGCATGATCGACGGCAACCCCAGTCTGTGGTCTGCCGGCATCAAATGGGATGTCCAGCCCGGCTCGTTTACCCACCTGACGGAGCTTTTCGGGCCCGTGCTGGGGGTTATGCCGGCCGATGACCTGGAACAGGCCGTTGCACTGGCCAACCAGACCGGATACGGTCTGACCGCCGGGATTGAAAGCCTCGATCCTCGTGAGCAGTCGATGTGGAAAAAGCACATCCGGGCCGGCAATCTTTACATCAATCGGGGAACCACCGGCGCCATCACGCTGCGGCAGCCCTTCGGCGGTATGGCCAAATCAGCTTTGGGTCCGGCTATCAAGGCCGGCGGGCCGAACTACGTGACACAGTTCATGGAGTTCGAGGAGGTGGGTTATCCTCCGATCGGGCCCATTGCCAGGGAAAGTGGACTCTTGCGGCTGGCCCAGGAGTGGCAGCGAAAGGCGCATTGGGGGGCATTCGGCGATTACGACGCAGAAGTGATAAAGACCGCCCGGGCCATCCGCAGCTATCTGTACCACTTCGAACGGGAGTTTTCACAGCAAACGGACTATTTTCACCTGCGGGGGCAGGACAACCTGCTTCGCTACCTGCCGGTGGGAACGATTATGGTGCGGATCCACGCAGATGACAGCCTGTTCGAAACACTGGGACGCATCGCGGCCGTGCGCATTTCCGGCTGCCGACTCTATCTGAGCGCTGCAGACGGGCTGGACAACCGGGCGACCGATTTTATCGAATCGGACCAGGGACAACTGCTTTCAGGTGCTGCACAGATCCATCGCGAGTCGGACACCGAGGTGGCAGCGAGGATCTCGAGCGTGCAGCGCATTCGTTATGCCGCGCCGCAGCGGGTGCCGCCGGGGGTGCTGCAGGCGGCTGCCGAAACCGGAGCGTATATCGCGCGAGCACCGGTGCTGATGGAAGGCCGCATCGAGCTGCTGCATTACTTGATCAACCAGAGCATCTGCGATAGTTATCACCGATACGGCAACCTGGGAGAAAGATCGCTGCAGACTTTCTAAGCTGTTCAGCGGAGGTGCTGCAGCGCAGGCTATGGCCGCACAGTTCTTACAGTTTGATCCCCGGAAGACCCGCCAGGGGGTCGGTGGTACGCACGATGTGCATCCCCGCATCGGAAAACCGTTGAAAAGCCGCTTCGGCCGGATCGCTGTAGTCGATGACGCCGGGGATCACCACCGGTGAAGTGCAATCTTCCAACAGGTAAACCTTCTTCGTGAGCTGCGGATCTGCGGCCTCGATTTCCTTCCGCAGATCTTCGACGGTCCAGGCCACGCAGTGACTTTTCGCCTGTCCGGCGATAAATACGGCATCGAATTCCAACAGCATCGACAGCAGAGCGGTGTTTTTACCCGCGAGTCGACCGCCTTGCGGGTCCTCCAGCACTTCCGGACGCAGCACCGAGTAGTTTTCCGTAAAAGGGTGAAAACCCTTGATCTGAAATGCCGGTTGGCTGGACCGGGCCATGCCGTGAAAGAAAAGGGCCTCTTCCACGGCCGCCACCAGTGAATGCCCGATTCCCCCCAACATTGCGTGGTAGGGCCAGATGGTCAGATCGTATTTTCCTCCCTGGCGAAGTTGCTGCGTGTAGTGCTGCAGGAATCGTTGACCGTAGGCCGGATCGATGTTCAGGCTGTCGGCAACAGCCGGGTTGAATTTCCAGACGCCACCGGAAACATCTGCGGCGGTTACCAGGGTGAAGGGTGCCGGGTGTTCGCCTTTTTCGTTTACCAGAAAGAGACTGTGAAAAATCTGCACGGCTTGATGGGTATCCATGGTGGGGCAGATTCGCGTAATGGCATTCATGTTGCGATAGATGAAATCGCACAGCCTGCGATTGTCATCCACGGCCCCGCTGCCCGAACGCCCGCCGACATAGAGTTCGAATTCCGGGATGCAAAACGTGTTCTGGACATCCACCAGCAGCAGGGCGATTTTGAACCGATCTTCGGAGCAAGGGTGCAGTCGGTGCTGCGCGGCCCATTTCATGGCATCATCGGCGCGTTGCTGATAGGAAACTCTCCAGACCTGTGCTACCGTGCGGGGGTCAAAGTGAGGGGGGATGGACAGCTCTTTGTGTGCCATGTCGCCTCCTGGCAGTTGATCAAAAGCGATAGGTGAATCCGACCGTGAGGCTGGTTATTCTGGCAGATGGCTCACCGTGGCAGACCCAAACCAATTGATAGGAGACATGCGCAGATTTGTCAAACAGGCACTTTCGGATTATCATCACATTACGGGTTGGTATAGATTGACACGTTTTTGCTTGAACAATCGCATCTGAAAAAATAAAGAGAAACTATCATGGAGCCGAATCATCAGGTTGGACCGCTGTTTACGGATCTGTACGAACTTACTATGGCTGCCGGCTATTTTGCGCAGCAGATGACGGCACCCGCCACCTTTTCCCTGTTTGTTCGCGGCTATCCACCCAATCGGAATTATTACGTTGCAGCCGGCGTGCAGGAAGCCCTGCGGGGGCTGGAGAGAATGCGTTTTACCGCGGATGACATCGATTATCTGAAAAAGCAGCAGCTGTTTACCGATGAGTTTTTAACCTACCTGCGGTCGTTTCATTTTACCGGTTCGGTGGCAGCGCTGCCGGAAGGCACCCTTTTTTTCGCCGAAGAACCGATCATGGAGGTTACCGCCCCGCTGATCGAATCCCAGATTTTCGAGACGTATCTGCTCAACACGGTCGGTTTTCAGACCCTGATCGCCTCCAAGGCGGCACGCTGCATCCAGGCCGCTGCAGGGCGGCCGCTCGTCGATTTCTCGCTGCGCCGAACACAAGGGGTTGATGCCGGGCTGAAGGTTGCCCGCAGCACCTATCTGGCCGGTTTTGACGGCACCAGCAACGTGCTGGCCGGCAAGCGATACGGGATTCCGATTTCCGGTACGATGGCGCACTCTTTTGTACAGGTGTTTGGGGGAGATTTTGAGGCCTTCAGCGCGTTTGCCGCATTGTTTCCCGACCATTCGGTCTTTCTGATCGACACTTACGACACCCTCGATGGGGCACGGCAGGCGGTTCGGGTGGCTGAAGAAATGAAAAAAGGGGGTTTTAGCCCTCTTGGCGTTCGCCTGGACAGCGGAGACATGGTTCAGTTGAGCCGGCAGGTGCGCCGTATATTGGATGCGGCCGGCCTGCAGGACGTGAAAATCTTTGCCAGCAGCGGCTTTGACGAGTATAAAATCGCTGAGACTGTTGCCGGCGGGGCCGAGATTGACGCATTTGGCGTGGGCACCAATGTGGGCGTATCCGCCGACGCACCCTATCTGGACATTGTCTACAAGCTGGTTCGCTACGACCAACGGGATGTGCGCAAACTGAGTCCCGGCAAAAAAACGCTGGCAGGAGAAAAGCAGGTGTTTCGCGTATCCGGCAGCCAGGACCAATTTGTACGGGATTTCATCGGGCTTCGCCATGAGACCC
>JAHEIV010000306.1 GCA_024639205.1 Deltaproteobacteria bacterium
ATTGCCGATCAGCTCCTCCCGCATGATAAACCGGATCGACACAAAATCGGTTCTGAGGGTTTCAACCTGCAGGCCGATGAGCTGGTTGAAAGGAATCTTTTCCTCATACCACTTCCGCAGAAAATCCAACTGTGCCGGCAGTTTGTTGCCTGCTGCAGCCATAATCCACCCCTATCGTTGTGCTACACTATTGGTGTTTCGTTGCGCTTCGGTCCACGAGATGATCCACTGCCGTTTTTTCAAATCTCCTTGTCCCAGACAACGGGCTATTTCCGATTCCCGGCCAGATGCGGATCATACCGAAAAATGCCCGGATCACGATCCAGCTTGCCGTTATGATCCAGACCCAGGTGAGCGCTCCGGGCCGGCTTTCATCCAGCAGGGCCAATCCCAAACCACCACACACAGTAGCCAGGGCAACCGCATTTCTCAGGTACCGATAATCACCGGTTCCCCAGTGGATTCCATCCGTGATGAAAGACAGCGCGCTGAACGGCTGCGCCAGTGCCGCTACAAACCATGCCGGAGCAAATAACGCAAGGGCGGATGCAGGCACAAACGCGATAGCCGCAAACCGGTACCCCAGAAGCATCAATACAGCCATCACAATCCCGGCGCCGGCACTCCAACCGCACACCAGGGCGGCAACTCGCCGGGCCTCGCGTATGTGACCGGAGCCGAAGAAAAAGCCGATCAAACTTTGCGCTGTGATTGCCGTGGCATCCAGAAAAAAATTGGCGAACACCCACACCTGTCGAATCGCCTGATGGGCGGCCCCGGCATCCGGACCGATTCGGGTCGCTGACCGGGTTGCCAGAACCAGAAACAGGGTCAACAGGCCGGTTCGGATAATCAGATCCCCGCCCGCCTGCAGCAGTTTTTTGACATCTTCCATCAGCAACCGCTCGGGCAAACCCAGGCGAGAAATCACCACGGTTCCGGCCCACAGCGCGCCGATCCACTGGCTTACCGTACTTGCCACGGCTGCACCGGCAATCCCCAATGCCGGAATGGGGCCCATTCCAAATATCAGAACAATATCGAGTAAAATGTTCAATGCATTGATACCCACTGCCACCCATAAGGGAGTCCGCATGTCCTGCAGACCGCGCAGGACCCCGAATGTGGAGATGGTGACTAGAATGGCCGGCGCTCCGAGCAATCTCAACTGCAGGTATATGACGGCTCCTTTATGCATTTCACCAGCAGCTCCCATCAGGGAGGCGGCAGGGCCGGCAAGCAACCATCCGACGGCAGTCAGCAAAAAACCAAAACAAAGACTCAGCAGGATGGCCAAACCGCTTTTTCGATTAACCTGGCGCTGCTTGCCCCTGCCGATAGCCTGGGAAACTTCCGTTTGGGTACTGATTCCAAGAAAATTAAAAATCCAGAAAACACTGGAGAGAACCATCGCTCCCACACCCAACGCCGCCAGGGATGTGGAACCGAGCCGAGCGATAAAGGCGGTGTCGACCAAACCGGTGAGCGGTTCGGCAATAAGGGAAAACAGAACCGGGATCGTCAAGGATAGGAAATTACGGTGAGGTGCGTTAAAGAAAGGATGTCGGTTGGATTGCGTGGCTTTGTTCATAGTTCGGTGTATTAGAAGATTTTGCTTTCGCCCGCCGTTTCAGCCAGTCGTTTGATGACCCCCCACCACAAAAGCGGTATGCTGAGCAGTGCGATGATACCGAGAATAAGGTAGATCGATCGGGATGTGCCCAACAGCACCCGAACGGCCTTTCCGGCAGGCTCTCCCCGATTGGTTTTCTGCCGGATCAAATAGATGGTGACTTCGTACAAAAGGTAAAGGGCCACCAGCGGCACTACAAAGCAGGCAACCGGCAACCGAAAAGCCAACCAGGCGGTGTTGTTAATCACTTCAGCGGCAATCACTCCCAGGCAGGCTATCCCGATCATACCTGCGATGCGGCTGATGATTTGCATATCGGTGAGTCTGCGCTATCGGTTACTTTTGAAAAAAAAGATAGGCGGCCAGCCCGATGAGCACCAGGGCAAATATCTTCTTGAAATTGGCGGTGGACACCTGCTCCACCAGCCGTGCACCGATCTGGGCCCCCAGAACACCGCCCATCCCAAGCAAAATACCGGCCCGGTAATCGATATTGGCAAACTTGTTGTGGGCGATCAGAGCCGAAATGGAAATCACCAGAATGGCCAGGAAAGACGTGCCGACGGACTTCTGGGCGGTAAAACCCATGGCCAGCAGCAGCGGCACCATTAGAAAGCCCCCACCCAGTCCGGTAAATGCCGCACCGACCCCCACACCGACACCCAGAACCATCATCAACAAGCTGTCGATCGAAAAAATTGCCATATCAACTCCTCCGGTTTGCGCATTCGATTGTGTTGCAAAATGAGACTATTGCCGCGAATGCGGGAAAAATCAAGGATCAATATTCGACTGCTTCACTTTCCCTGATTGGACGGGATGACGGCAACCGGGCTCAGTGCCCCGGAAGCTGCGACAGGAAGATACTGCAGACTTTCCAGCCTTCGTTGTTGAGCGAAGAAACACTAAGGGAAACCACCTTGAACGCCCGGGAAATTTTCACCACAACGCATTTGTCGGAAAGAACTGGCGGGATAAAAGAGAACGAGCTCCGGGAGAACGGCTCAAGAGATTTATAAAAATGTCAGACAAACGTTCTATTTCCGCGGCAATCCTTTAACCTATTCGATCGCCGGACGCAAGATGCGCAGTCGACCCTTACTCTCACCGGGCGCATCAACCCTTCGGTTCAAGTTTTTATCACGGCCTGTCGCTTTTAACGGTCAGCACCGGGCAGTCGGCCTCCAGGATCACATATTGAGCCGTTGAACCAAAGACCAATTTTCCCACCTTGGATCGACGCCGAACCCCGATGAAGATTTCTTCGACGTCGTTTTCCCGGGCAAATGTCACCAGATCTTCACCGGGCTCCATTCCCCGAACGGAAAGTGTGGTTTCACAGGCAATCTCATCCTGCCGCAGTCGACGTCGGATCTGCTTGAGCTCTTCTTCCTTTTTCTGAAATTCTTCCCGGGGAACATCGGCACCGCCGGCCACAGACGTCACCAGCAAAATCATCGCACCGGATGCCCTGGCACGTTCACCGGCGATTTCCAGGGCCTTGGTAGCCGCAGCGCTCCCGTCGTAGCAAACCATTAGGTTCATACCTTACTCCTGCTATATTTGGTCCGAGCGAAGGATCTAAGGATCCCGGTGCCCGATCCATTGCATTCCAAGCGATGAGCACCTATTTTTTCAGTAATCCGATTGTGCCTTGTACAGGTGGCAGGCCACAAAATGCCCGGGCTTGGCTTCGATCAACGGAGGCTCCTCCATCTCGCAGACATGCATGACCTCTTTGCAGCGGGTTTGAAACCGGCAACCCGGAGGCGGATCGATCGGCTGTGAAACTTCTCCACGAATGTTGGGGATGGGTCGCTTGTAAGTCGGATCGGGAATCGCCACGGCTGAAATCAGGGCCTTGGAATAAGGATGCAGCGGATCGGTAATCAAGTCCTTTGTCGGAGCCAGCTCCATGGTCCGTCCCAGATACATGATCATCAGGCGCTCGGATACATTAGATAGAATGGACAGGTCGTGCGACACCCAGATGCAGGTAAAGTTCATTTTTTCGGAGAGACCGCGAATGAGATCCAGGATACCGGCACGGATGGACACGTCCAGCATGGAAACCGGCTCGTCGGCAATCACCAGCTCCGGCTCCAGCACCAGCGCGGAAGCGATGCCGACGCGCTGCCTCTCCCCGCCGCTCATCTGGTGGGGGTAGCGGTCCACGTACTCTTCCGGTTTCAGACCCGCCAGGCGCAGCGAGTCCATGACCCTTTGACGGCGCTCTTCTCGGGTGCCGATGTCGAGCGCCCGCAAGGGTTCGGCCACCGTATCGAATACTGTAAACCGGGGATTGAGCGACTCGTAGGGGTCTTGAAAAATAAGCTGGACTTTGCTGCGGTACTCCCGGTTTTCTTCTCTGGTCATCTTGGAGATGTCCTGACCTTTAAAGCGGATCGTTCCGCCCGTCGGCTCCCGCAGCTTGGAGATCGCCAGGCAGGCGGTCGACTTGCCACAACCGGATTCCCCGGCCAGGCCCATGATTTCGCCGGCCTCCAGGTTGAACGTCAGCCCGTCGACGGCCTTTATGATGCTGGGCTGTTTCTTGCTCACCACCTTGGCCAATAAGCCCGGCATAATGTAAAAGTACTGCTTTAATTCGTCTACTTCTAAGATTGCCATGTTTGCTTGTCTCCTGCACGTTCGCGAAATTCCTGCACGCTGTCGGTACGGATGCAATGGACAAAATGATTCGGCCTGACTTCCAGGTCCGGCGGTCGCTGTTTT
>JAHEIV010000307.1 GCA_024639205.1 Deltaproteobacteria bacterium
CAGGATGGCCACGTCTTCAGGCTGCTGATTTTCAAACAGCCTGGCTTTGGAACGGGCATAGGTCTTCAGATCCGGGTACCGGTCGAGATGATCGGCAGAAATGTTCAGCAACACCCCGATACGAGGCCGGAACGTTTCGATCGTATCCAGCTGAAAGCTGCTGATTTCCGCCACGATCACATCGGCTTTATTTTTCTGCTCGACGTAATCGATGAGCGGACAGCCGATGTTGCCGCCGACAAAGACTTTTTTCCCGGATTGTTCAAGCATTTCACCCACCAGCCGAGTGGTGGTTGTCTTCCCGTTGGTGCCGGTTACAGCGACTACCGGCTCCCGAATGAATCGCGATGCCAGTTCGACTTCGCCCACCACCGCCGCTCCGCTGCGGCGGGCCAACTCCAGCGGTTCGATCGTATGGGCGACCCCGGGACTGATCACCACCAGGTTTGCATCTGTAAAGGTTTCCGGAATGTGTTCGCCGAGCTCCATCCGGATCTGGTGGTTGCGCATGGTCTCAACGGCTTGCCGCAGGTCACGCTCGGGCGCCGTGTCGGTCACCGTGACCTTCGCCCCTTGGTTTTTTGCAAACAAGGCCGTTGAAACGCCGGTAGCGCCGAGACCGACCACCACCACTTTTTTGTTCGTCAGTTCCATATAAACGCAGGACACCGATTGGCGCTGATGGTTCCGAGTGAGCAAAACCGCTGGTCCATTCGAAATCCGCTTTCCATGGGCTCTGTTTGATCAGCGTGGATCCGCGATCATCGCCTATCCGTGTTACACTATCACCTTTGTCACCTTAGTTTCAGCGTGCTCATCGCTATCAGCGCCATGGCAATGGCGATGATCCAAAAACGCACGATCACTTTCGGCTCGGCCCAACCTTTCAATTCGAAATGGTGATGCAGGGGCGCCATCTTGAAAATCCGCCGGCCTTTCGTCATCTTGAAAAAACCGACTTGCAGGATGACCGATAGCGCTTCCACCACAAACAACCCGCCGACGATCACCAGAAGGATTTCCTGTTTTGTTATCACCGCTACAGTGCCTAAGGCGCCGCCGAGCGGCAGCGAGCCGACATCGCCCATGAAGATCTGGGCCGGATACGCATTGAACCACAAAAAGCCAAGCCCGGCACCGGCCAGCGCACCGCAGAAAATGGCCGTCTCGCCGCTGGCGGCCACATAATTGATCTGTAAATAATCGGCGAACTTCACATGCCCGGCCACATACGCAAACACCATGTAGGTCACCGCGGCGATAATTACCGGGCCGATGGCCAGCCCGTCCAGCCCGTCGGTCAGGTTGACGGCGTTTGAAGTCCCCACGATAACCAGCACCGTGACAATGACATACCCCCATCCAAGATCCGGGCTGTACCTTTTGAAGAACGGAATGGTGACCTGGGTGTCAAAGTCCGGCTGCATGCAGACCAGCACGCCGGCTGCCGCGGCAAAGAGCACCTGCAGGGCCAGCTTGCCTCGCACCGTGAGGCCTTTGTTATGTTTTTTGACTTGCATGAGGTAATCGTCGGTAAAGCCGATGCCGGCATAGCTCACTGTCACCAGCAACAGGATCCAGATATAAATGTTGGTCAAGTTGACCCACAACAGGGTGGCCGTGGTGACGGCGAAAATGATCAGCGTGCCGCCCATCGTCGGAGTGCCGGCTTTTCTATGGTGGGCCTCGGGACCGTCATCTCGGATATACTGGCCGATTTGCATTGCGGACAATTTGCGGATAAACCAGGGGCCCATCACAAAGCAGATAATAAAGGCCGTCAGACTTGCGTAGATCGCCCGGAACGTTATGTAGCGAAATACGTTGAATGCGGAAATGCTCGTATGCAGCGGGTATAGCAAGTGGTATAACATCTCAAATTACCGTTCTTCAGGCTTTGTATCTGCCCATGCGCTCAGTTCCCGGACGATTTCCTCCATCGCCATGGCCCGGGATCCTTTCACCAGGATCCAGTCCTGCGGTTGGAGGCACTGTGTGAGAGATTGAACAATTTGCTCTTTGCTGCCGATGAGAATCTTGTTTCTATCCAGGCCTGCCTCGGCTGCACCGGCGGCAGTTTTGCCGGCAAACTCCCCGGTGGTAAACAGACCGCTGATTTCCGACCGGGCAGCCAGGTTGCCGACATGACGGTGAAGCTCGGCCGCCCGGGGTCCCAGCTCTTTCATATCCCCTATGACCACGAAGCTGCGGTGGCCTTTGCTCAGCGCAACCAGGGTGTCCAGCGCTGCGGCCATCGATCCGGGATTGGCGTTGTATGTGTCGTCGATGATATGAAAGCCCGCACGTGTGTGCAGCACGTTCATCCTGCCCGATGCCGGTGAAAAATTCTCCAACCCCGTTTTAATCTGATCCGCACTCAACCCGATGATTTCTCCTACACTGGCCGCAGCCAGGGCATTGGAGATCATGAATAACCCCGGAACTTTCAGCCCGACGCGGATTTCGCCGGACGGCAGTATCAGGCGAAAGGAATGGCCCTGGTCGGTGGATCGAACATCGACGGCCCGGATGGTTGCTTTCTCTGACACACCGTACAGCACAACCCGGCACCGGGTTCGAGCGGCGAGCTGCAGCACCCTGTCATCGTCGGCATTCAAAACAGCTGTTCCTTCGGGGTGAATGCCGCCAAGGAGCTCGCCCTTGGCTTGCATCACGCCGTCCATGGAACCGACCCCTTCCAGATGGGCCGGGCCGATGTTGGTAATCACCCCGATGTCGGGCAGACAGATGCCGGCCAGGGCTGCAATTTCCCCGGGGGCGTTCATGCCCAGTTCGACCACCGCCCAGCGGTGCCGTGGGCAGATGTCAAACAGGGTCAGCGGCAGCCCGATATGATTGTTGTAGTTTTTGCGTGACGACAGTGTGATGTGTCCCTGGGAGACGACGGCAGCAGTCATCTGCCGTGTGGTTGTTTTGCCATTGGATCCGGTGATGGCCACCACCGAGGCATGGTTGCGTCGGCGGTGATACCGACCCAGGGCGCCCAGCGCCTGCGTGGTATCCTCCACGGCGATACAGACCACACCGGATGGCTGCCGGGAAAGATCCTGAAGACGTTGCTTTTGCAGGACGATGCCCCGCACGCCTGCACCAACCACCTTATGGACAAAGCTGTGACCATCGTGGGCATCACCGATCACGGCAACAAAGAGATCGTCTGCGGTGATGGTGCGCGAATCGATGACCACCCGCGAGAATCTTATGCCGGTGTCCTCTCCGATAAGCTCTCCGCTGGTAGCCGCCAGGCAATCCGGCACCGTCCACGAAATGGGCTTATCCGGTGAATGTCGATGGTTCCCGACCATGGCGTTTCCTGTTTCCCTAATTGGACGCATGGTACCGAATCTCCTTCAGGACCGCCGCAGCTATCTGAAGGTCGTCGAATGCAATGGTCCGGTCGGAAAGGATCTGGTAGTTCTCGTGTCCCTTGCCGGCAATCAGGATGGTATCACCCGGTTTGCAGGCAGCCACCGCCAGGCGAATGGCCTGTCGCCGGTCCGGCTCGACGGCGTACCCCTTTCGGTTGAATCCACCCATGAGACGTTTGGTATCGTATTGATGTTTACAGGCACTTTGAACTCCCTGCAGAATCTGAGCGATGATCTGATGCGGGTCTTCCGATCGTGGATTATCCGATGTCACGATCGACAGATCGCAGAGCCGGGCAGCTATAGCGCCCATGAGCGGTCGTTTGCCCCGGTCCCGGTCGCCGCCGCAGCCGAAGACACATATCGTTCTGCCCACCGCAAGTTCTTTCACGGCAGCGATGACATTTTCGAGCGCATCCGGCGTGTGCGCGTAATCCACATAAACATGACGTCCCTGGTCATCAAAAACCGGCTCCAGGCGACCCGGAATGCTGGTGAGGTCAGCCACACCATCGGCGATGAGTGACAAAGGAATACCTAAAGCCATACCGACCCCGGCCGCGCATAGAATGTTTTCGCAGTTGTGCGTTCCTACCAGTGGCGAATGAAATTTTTGCGTTTCTTGTTTTGTGACCATCCGTCCGGAGATACCGGACAGTTCGCACACCGGTTCGACCATTTGCAGATCATTGTCGGCGGCATAGCCCACGCGAATCATTCGCAAAGAGGAACTCTTTTCGAGCTCCCGGCCTTTTGGATCCTCGCGGTTGACTACCGCCGTGGCATGCTGTTTTTTCGGTCCGCTGGGCAGCAATTCGGCAAACAGCCTTTTTTTGCTGTTCCAGTAAGAATCCATGTCTTTGTGATAGTCCAGGTGATCCTGCGTCAGGTTCGTAAACACCCCGATATCGAACCAGCAGCCGTCGATCCGGTGCAGATCGAGTGCATGCGAGGAAACCTCCAGCACCACGTGCGTGAC
>JAHEIV010000308.1 GCA_024639205.1 Deltaproteobacteria bacterium
CACTGTCCTTCTAACCAAACCACCTGCCTGAAATCGGTCCGGCCGAACGAGGCCATCTCGCGGTGGATGTCGATAAACCAGCCCCAGTCCGATTCCATGACGCCAAATCCGCCCAGATCGCTGACCTTCTTGTCACGGTGGTGGAAATAATCGCCGTATATGGCTTTTTGCATCACCGCCAGTAAGGGGTTACCCACCCGCACCTTGACCTTATCCGGTTTCTTTTGCGCGTTATACAGCAGAACGGTCCCCGGGTACTTTCCATTGACGGTTTCCATGCGGATTTGTTTGGGTTTCCTGAAATAATAGTGAAAAGAAATGTCCGTCGTTTTGCCGTTCGCCGCAGAATAGGCGCGGTACAAGCAGCGATAATCGCTGATCGATTCGAACTTGGCCTGCATCCTCGGCAGTGTGCTGGTATAAAAGTCGGCTCTTGCAACGGCCGGTGCGGACAGGGCAACCCATACAGCAAATAATAGGATCAAATGAATCGGGGACTGCCCAGTGTGCGGCCGTCCCCACTGCAGTTGTATGTTCATGTTTGGGTGAAACCTCCCGGATGATATGATTCAAAATTATAAACTATAACCGCTTGACCCACAACATATTCGTTGTGCCTTTTTCCCATATGGGTCTGCCGGCGGTAATCACCACCTGATCACCGGGGGCAACAAGACCGGACTCCAGGGCTGCGTCAGCGGCGCTTTCGATCATCTGGTCGGTGTCCGCCAACAGCGACACCCGGCAGGGAACGCACCCCCAATAGAGCGTCAGGCGGCGCACGGTCGTCTCATCGGGTGACAGGGCGATGATTTTGGTGGCCGGACGAAAGCGCGAGATGTGCGTGGGGGTCGAACCCGAGCGGGTGGTGGCAACGATCGCCGCCGCTTCCACCTGATCGGCCAGAATGCAGGCGGCATAGGCAACCGACTCGGATATGTTGGTTTTTGTCATCAGGTTCAGATACTTGTTGTGAGGATATCGTGTTTCAGCGGCAATTGCGATACGGCGCATATATTGTACCGATTCCACCGGATACCGGCCGCTGGCGGTCTCCTCGGAAAGCATGACTGCATCGGCCCCGTCCAGAACGGCGTTGGCGACATCTGTCGCTTCAGCTCGCGTGGGCCGGGGGGAATCCACCATGGAGCGAAGCATCTGGGTGGCAATAATCACCGGCTTGCCGACTGTATTGGCACTGCGAATCAGCGTTTTCTGAATATTGGGCACATTTTCCAGCGGAATTTCCACCCCCAGATCACCCCGGGCGACCATGATACCATCGGCCGCATCCACGATCTCGTCGATAACATCCAGGGCCTCGTGTTTTTCGATTTTTGCAATGACCGGCGTCGCTTTGCCTTCTTTGTGGATTGCTTCTTTTATGCGGACAACATCTTCTGCCGACCGAACAAAAGAAAGCGCTACATAATCGACACCATTGGCGAGACCGAAGTGCAAATCCTCACGATCTTTATCGGTCAATGAGGGTAAATGAACGGTTCCGGTGGGCAGATTGACGCCTTTGTTTGAAGTCAGCAGTCCGCCCCTGATCACCTCGGTGTGAATGTCGGCGTCGCTGGTGCGAACCACGACCAGCTCCATCATCCCGTCGGCCAGCATGATCCGGTCACCCGATTTAACTTCCCGGGGCAAGGAGGGATAAGATACCGACACCTGACTGGCATCGCCTGCAACCGGTCGGCTGGTTAATACAAACGGCTCCCCGGATTGCAACTGTACACCGGGTTCTTTGACGGCGCCCACTCGGATCTTGGGACCGCACAGGTCCTGCAATATGGCCACCGGCTTTTTGAATTCGGCAGACAGGGATCGAATGTTTTGTATTTTTTGGCCGTGTTCCGCTTGTGTGCCATGCGAAAAATTCAACCGGGCAACGTTCATGCCCGAGAGAATCAGTTCACCGATCATTTCTCTCGATTCACTTGCCGGACCTATGGTGCAGACGATTTTCGTCGATATCATCCTCTCCTCCGCAAATGCTCCATACGAGCTTTTCCAGTATGAGCTTTCTGTTTTCGGCCCCGCTTTTAATCTGGCGGTCGGCCTCGGCCAGGTATTCCACTGCCAGCCGAAGCTCTCCGGGGCTGAACTTTTCCGATTTCCGAAACAGTAGAAACACCGGATAGGGATTTTTGGGTTGCGGGGCGATGGACAGGTCTGAACTTGCTTTGCCGGCGGTCTTCCTGCCTGCACCCCCGCCACCGCCGCCCGGATCGGCATCAGTGGTCAACGCTTTCTGCCATTCGCCGATTCGGTGCATCAGTTTTTGATCGTGTTCCTGGATCGCGGGCATAACGGCTGTCTTGAACTGGCCGAAAGGACACGCGCCAAACCAGACGCTTCCTTCCGGAGTCGTCAAAAACTCTTTTATCCTCAACAGTTTTCGTACCTGGTTGAGAACGGCCACGATAATTTGTTCGGGACGCATCGGTTGCTGTGGATCGTTCAGCAGTGAAGCCAGGTAAAAAAGTGCCTGGTCCGTACTTTTTTCCGTAACGGCATTGGTAAAGGCAAATATCGGATCTTGCTTGGTGCGCTCGAGAGCCGTTTCCACGTCCTTGCGGGTAATGCGGCGGCGATCGCCGGTGTATGTGATCAGCTTCTCCAGGTTGCCGGAAAACGTCCGCGGTTCAAAGCCGGTCATGTCGTACAACAAATCAAAAGCGCCCGGCTCCATTGTTTTATCGGTTTTTCCCAGCACGCTGTTTTTGATTTCCTGCAGCACGGCCTCCTGCGCCTTTTTGTCGGCTCTTCGCTCGCCCTGCGGCACGGAGCAATCGATCACCAGCCCCTTGCTTTTGATAAGCTCGTAAAGCTTTGTTCGCCTGTCAACCGTTTCAGTGGTGAGAATCAGCCGGTTGCCTTCAGGGATGCCGCGCTCGATCGTTTTTTCCAGAAGAGTCGTGGTGTCTGCGGTTGCAGCCGTCGTGCGGCCGGTCTGTCGACAATAGGTTACGACCTCGTCCAGCCAGCGGCTGTCTTCCATCAGTTCCATGCCTTGCGACAGGTGCTCTTCACGGCCGGCGCCGGTCAGGTCGTCCAGATCGATCTTGGACACTGCCATATAATCGAGCAGATGGGCAGCTGCCTGCTGCAAATGCTGAGATTCGTGCGCATCTCTTGATTTTTTCAGCAGCTGAGTGGGATTTTTTTTGGCATCGAACAGGCGGGCGCTCAACACAGCGACCACCTTGCGGCCGCCGAGAAGCGGATAGGTGCTAACCTTTTCAACGGCTTCGGCCAGATTGCCGACAGTTCCATCGACCGGTTCGTAACTGACACTGCGGGTCTCAGCGGGAACCAGGAATTCGGTAACCATTTTCAGGCTGGACTTCACCAACAATTCCTCCCCGTGAATGAGCACTACGGCAGCAGCGGCAGGTGAAGGTTTTACGGCATTCTTGTTCGAATCAACGTCCGGTTGATCAAAAGCCGATGCGAGTTCGCTGTGGGTTATCACAGGCATCAATCACCTGAACCTTGCATGAATATGGCTGAACAATTTGGTAAAATCGCGACCGCCGCAGACCGGGCATAACCAGCACGGTTATCCGCAGACACAGCTGCTACAGGTGTGAAAACCGGATTCCTCTCATCCATTTTCACCCCCTCGGCGGGGCGAGCCGGAGGCATTTTGGGGTTGCGTTATAAAGGGCTTGCAATAGCCAGCTATGGCTGCGCCCTTCAATGCCTTACCCATACATGTCTCCGACTCGTGCAAGGTCCCGGTTTCACCTTGCATGAATATGGCTGAGCAATTTGGTAAAATCGCGACCGCCGCAGACCGGGCATAACCAGCACGGTTATCCGCAGACACAGCTGCTACAGGTGTGAAAACCGGATTCCTCTCATCCGTTTTCACCGTCCCGGCGGGCAGCGCTGATCGGTTTTTGCTTTTTTCCCCGGCGGCGCAGAATCAGCAATGCGGCTGCTGAGGTCACTGCCAGCGCGGCGTTTATCAGCAGAGACGGCGGCAGACCAATAATCGGTGCGGCGGCTCTGGATTCGGAAGTTATGCCAACTGCCAGCCCCAGCGCCGCCAACAGCAGAACATAAAGCCAGAATGTCTGCCCGTCGAACCGGCGATGCTGCTTTAACAGCAGCAAAAGCCCGAAAATGACGAAATGGCCCGCGGCAATGAACAGCGCAGCCGGGTGCAGGTGTACCTCCGCGTAAGCGGCCGGATCGACCGGGGCGGTGTGTGCGTTCCAGACCGAATTTCCGGACATCTGCCGGCAGAGACCGGAAAAAAAGCACCCCAGCCATGCGAAAAACTGACCGATGGCGACGGCCGGTGCGAATGCGTCGAGCGTTCGAAGCATCGGCATTTTGGCCGATTTCGCG
>JAHEIV010000309.1 GCA_024639205.1 Deltaproteobacteria bacterium
AATGTCCACCAGGATGGGGCCTGGTCGACCGGAGCGTGCCAGGTAAAAGGCTTCCTTGACGGTTGATGCCAGCTCCTCGATGGACATCACCAGGTAGTTGTGTTTGGTGCAGGGGCGGGTAATGCCGACGATATCAACCTCCTGAAAGGCATCGTTTCCAATCAATTGCGTCGGAACCTGGCCGGTGAGCACGACCAACGGAATGGAGTCCATGTAAGCCGAGGCGATTCCAGTGACGGTATTCGTCGCCCCGGGGCCCGAGGTCACCAGGCAAACCCCCACCGTGTTACCGGCCCGCGCATACCCGTCGGCAGCGTGGACAGCGCCTTGCTCATGGCGCACCAGGATATGGCGGAGCTCGCTGCGAACCAGCGCATCGTAGATGTCGATAACGGCACCGCCGGGAAAACCGAAAATGGTGTCGACTCCTTCTTCCTTGAGAATCCTTATCAGTATTTCCGCTCCGCTCAATTCCATAACGCATTCCTTTTTTTATGGATTCGCAAAAAAAAACCGTTATCGCCCCAGGGGGTTGATAACGGTTTTTGTTCGAGTGCTTGTCGCGTCAGGCCATTATCAACCCCTGTTCTCGCAGGGGAGAATAATTTCTCCGACGAGAAGGAGAATAAGGCTAACAATGACGCTGCTGTTTTTCATGGTGTTCTATCGTTGGTTAAGTTTGGAAAAACGGTAGCAATCGTTTAACCGCTTGTCAAGAAAAATCGTGCAATTTCAAAGCGGTGGGCAAGGATTCCTCCCCATACAGGTTTTTTAGTCTACCGGCTGGCTGTAGGTGCACTCTTTTGTAAGGCAGCTACGCTTCTTGCCTTCGCGTTTGGTCGTTTTTTCCACCAGAAATGTGGCTCCGCACTGGGGGCACGCAATGGCAACCGGTTTGTCCCACGTGGCAAAGTCGCATTCCGGAAAACGGCCACAGCCGTAGAAAACCTTTCCACGCCTGGAGGTTTTTTCCATCAGTTCGCCCGTGCAATCGGGTGCGGGACACTTCACCCCGGTCGGTTTTCCGGGAGCGGAGGCATTCAGGGACTGGGTGTGTTTGCACTCCGGGTATCCGCTGCAGGCCAGAAACTCACCGTAACGGCCCCGTTTGAGAACCATCGGGCGTCCGCATTTATCGCAGTTGCGATCGGGCACCTCTTCCGGCGACAACGCGACCGGCTGGATACGGCCTTTTTCGTCCCGGGTGTAGTCGCTTGAGTAGGTGCACTCCGGATATCCGCTGCAGGCCAGAAAATGACCGTTCTTACCGACCTTGATGTGAAGATCTTTACCGCACTGCGAGCAGGATAGACCGGTGGGAAGTCCAACGCCTTTAACGCTGAGCATCTGGTCATCGGCAATTTCCAACTTGGATTTGAAAGAACCGTAGAATCGCTTCAGGATTTCCCGGGCGTCGATATCTGCCGATTCGACCCGATCCAGATCGTTCTCCATTCGGGCTGTGAACTCCACGTCGAAAATTTCAGGGAAGCTGGCCACCAGCAGCTCATTGACGATGAAACCGAGTTCACCGGGTTTGAAATATCGCTTGACCAACTCGACATATCCCTTTTGCCTGATGGTGGATAAAATCGCGGCATAGGTGCTCGGGCGTCCAATGCCGTTTTCTTCCAGCTCCTTAACCAGTGATGCCTCTGAAAAACGGGGAGGCGGCTGGGTAAAGTGCTGTTTGGGATCCAGCTGCAGTAGTTTCAGGTTCATGCCGGGCGAAAGTTCGGGCAGCTGGATCTCTTTCTTCGTTTCGGTGCCTGCCAGCTCATCGTCAGCCGAAAGGTACAGGGCCATGAAACCGGGGAACTTGATGGCCGATCCGCTTGCATGCAGTCCGTATTTTTCCGCCTGAATCGACACGGAGACGTTGTTGATCTGGGCCTGCTGCATTTGAGAGGCAACAAAGCGCTGCCAGATCAGTCTGTATAATGCCAGCTGGTCGGCAGACAGGTGCGCTGCAATTTGATCCGGTGTGGTTTTCACGGATGTGGGGCGTATCGCCTCGTGGGCGTCCTGGGCTCTTTTTTTATTTTTGAAAAACCGCGGTTGCTCCAGACTGTAATCCGGACCGAATGTTTTCCGAATCAGCTCCAACGCCTCAGCGGCAGCTTCTGTGGAGATGCGGACGGAATCTGTGCGCATGTAAGTGATCAGGCCAACCGGCTCACCGGGTCCCAGTTCGATTCCCTCGTAAAGCTGTTGAGCGATAACCATTGCCTTTTTGGCCGAGAAGCGCAGTTTGCGAATGGCCTCCTGTTGCAATTTGCTGGTGGTGAACGGCGGCAGTGGATTGCGCCGGATGGTTTTCTTTTGCACCTTGTCCACCACAAACGATGCTTCGGCCAGTTCATCGCGGATGGCGAAGGCGGATTTTCCGTCGGGGATCTCGATCTTTTCACCCTTTTTCTTTACGAGCTTGGCCGGAAAGGGCGGGGGACTGCCGGCATCGAGTTGGGCGGTGATCGACCAGTACTCTCTTGGTTCAAAGGCCATGATGGCGCGTTCTCTTTCACAGATGATACGCAGCGCGACCGACTGCACGCGGCCGGCGCTCAATCCACCCTTGACCTTGCGCCACAGGAGCGGGGAAATGTGGTAGCCGACCAGTCGGTCCAGAATCCGGCGCGTCTGCTGGGCCTCGTACTTGTTGCGATCGAGCTCCTGCGGAGATGCGATGGCCTCTTCAATCGCCTTGCGAGTGAGTTCATGAAACAAAACCCGGTGAAATTTCCGGCCCGCCTTCTTTAATATCTCAGACGCGTGCCATGCGATGGCCTCCCCCTCTCGATCCGGATCGGGAGCCAGATAGACATCCCGGGCGTCACCGGCGGATTTCTTCAGCCCGTGAATGACTTTCTGCTTGCCCGGTATCGCCTGATAGATGGGTTGGAAGCCGCCTTCGACATCGACACCCATTGTTTTAGCCGGAAGGTCCTTCAGATGGCCAACTGTGGCGGCGATGTTGTAGTCTTTTCCAATGTATTTTTGCAGGGTTTTTACTTTTGTCGGTGATTCGACGACGAGCAGCGGTTTGGTCACTTGCAGATCCCTTTTCTATCGGTCAACGGGTAGAATGTTGATTGCTCCATGCGATACAGACGGAAAGCCATCAGAAAGGTAAGTTCCAATCACGTGTCGTCAACCGCAAAAAGCGCAAAACGTTTTCCGGCCGATTGTTGTACCAAGCCCTTCAATTCCAACTGCAGTAAGGTGCTGGCGACTTTGCCCGGGTCCATCCCGACACAGCGCGTCAGATCGTCGATGTGCAGCGGGTAGGGACTCAGGGCATCGAATACCCGCTGCTCATCCGGCGCCAGACTGCCGGAGAGTATTTGCTTTGTTTCGGATGGCGGCGTTTCAGTGGGCTGAAAATGCAGACGATGCCGGAATTCTTCCAGTATATCCGCTGTGTTTTCGACCAGCTTGGCTCCCTGTTTGATCAGGGTGTGGGTACCCGTGCTTTTAAAGGAGCGGATGCTGCCGGGAACGGCGAACACTTCCCGATTTTGTTCTCCCGCCAGGCGGGCGGTGATCAACGACCCGCTTTTACGGCTGGCCTCCACCACGACGGTTCCAAGGGAAACACCGCTGATGATTCGGTTGCGCATCGGGAAATGATGCGGCTCGGGATCGGTTGACATCGCAAACTCGCTGATGACCGCGCCTTCATGAGCGATCCGATCGAATAGCTTTTGGTTGGAAGCCGGATAGACTCGTGCCAATCCGCTGCCGAGAACCGCCACCGTGCGACCTTTTGCGTTCAGTGCTCCCTGGTGAGCGGCCGTGTCGATTCCCCGGGCCATCCCGCTGACGACTGTAATTCCCTGTTCGGCGAGTTCGGCGCTCAGCTGTCGGGCGGTTTGCAGACCGTAGTCTGTGGCATTCCGGGATCCGACAACGGCAATACAGCCGGCTTCTTTTTCCAGAGAACCTTTCAGATAAAGCACAGGGGGCGGATCAGGGATTTGCAGCAGCAGTGACGGATAATCCGGATCGGTGAGTGTGACGATCCGCACACCTGCTTTTTGAGCCCGGTCCAGCTCACGTTTCATCCAATCAGAGACTCGCTGCTCCTTGATGCCGGGCACCAGGCGAGCGGTGATCCCCTCCACCTGCATCAGTTGATTCGTGGATGCGATTCGCACAGAGTGCGGGGAACCGAAATGATCGATCAGACGTTTGTACAAGCGGTTGCCGATTCCTTTTACGCCCTTCAGGGCAAACCAGGGCAACAGCTTTTCCACTAGCTCTTTTTCTTCGATCCCTGCCATGCGAGAAGAATTGGACTGGCTACATAGATGGAAGAATACGTACCAATGAGCACAC
>JAHEIV010000310.1 GCA_024639205.1 Deltaproteobacteria bacterium
GTTGGGCAATAGATCTATTTTGTTGAGCACAATGATGCCGTTTTTGCCGGCTAGCTTGGACCGTATACGATCGTCGTCAAATGTCAGCGGTTCGCTGGAATCCAGCACGAATAGAACCAGATCGGCATTATCCATCCGCTCTTCCGCTCTTGCAATGCCGATTTTTTCAATGGGATCATCGGTAATGTGAAGACCGGCCGTGTCGATTGCGGTGACGGGAAGGCCCTGGATCTGCAACTCTTCCTCGATCAGATCCCGGGTCGTTCCGGGGGTGGTTGTAACGATGGCGCGATCTTTATCGACCAGACAGTTGAGCAGACTCGACTTTCCGACATTTGGCCGCCCAATGATGATCAAACGGAGACCGTCCCGTATAAAGTGCTCTTTTGCATACCGCTCGATCAGCTTCGTAACCGGAACCGTCACTGCGCGGGTGAGAACATCAATAGCCTGCTGACGATCAAATGCCCCTTCTGTATCCTCCGGAAAATCGATTTCAGCCTCGATATCGGCCAGGATTCCGACCAACGACTTCTTGATGCTTTCGATGGCAGATGTAAGCCGCCCGGAGACCTGGTTCGCAGCAACCAGCAGGGCTGTATCGGTACGGGCATGAATAATGTCGGCAACCGCTTCGGCCTGTGTCAGATCAATTCTACCATTGAGGAATGCTCTTCGCGTAAACTCACCCGGATCGGCGAGGCGGGCACCTTGCTGCAATATCAGGGATAAGATCGACTTCAGGGCAGCCGGACCGGCATGCCCCTGAATTTCCACCACATCCTCCTTTGTGTAAGAATGTGGTGCCTTCATGACAGCCAGCAGAACCTCGTCCAGGGTTCTGGCGCTTCCCGGGACAACGATGCGGCCATAGTAGAGTCGATACGAATTCAGCTTGCCGATCGGATCGGGTGCATCTCCGTTTCCCCCCGCGCATCGCTGAAATATCGTCTCGGCAATCCGTATGGACCGAGGCCCGGAGACTTTTATGATTCCGATCCCACCTCTGCCGGGAGGCGTAGCAATCGCTGCTATGGTTTCTGATTGCATCGTTGTCCGGTTCCTTGCGGGATCGCCGCGTTCACCTTTTTTGCGGTCGGCTTTCGGCTGCTTTGTTCGGCAAGATCATCAGATTCCGAAGCAAACCGTCTCCCGTACTACGAGTGCGTACGCTGTGGTTATCCTTAAGGGCAATGTGAACGATTCGGCGATCATAGGCATTCAATAAACCGGCAGACACCGGTTTGCGTGTTCGCTTACATTTTTGGGCCAGTCGCTCGGCATTTCGAATGAGGCGTTTTTTGCGGTTCTGCAGATATCCCCCAACGTCAACCTGAACGCGAATTCGTTGACTGTTATGCTTGTTGACCACTTTATCAACCAGGGATTGAATGGCTTCCAGTGTCTGGCCGTGCTTGCCGATCAGAATGGCCGAATTTCCGCCTTGCACCCGAAAGAGGACTCGCCCCGCCTGTTCTTCGACTGTAATCCGGGCATCGTCGGTTATCGAATCAACAATTCGCTGCAACACATCACGTCCCAATCCCGCCGAATTTCCCGGTTCAACGGGTTTGGTCGATTCACCGAACGTCTCCGCTTCAGTAGAATTTTGCCGGTTGCCGGCATCGGTATTTGCCTCCGTCGTTTGGTTGCGGAGGACATTTACACTGGCTTTTTCCGCAGCGTTTTTCTCTCCGGTCGTCCGGACACGAATCCGCGCATTTCGCGTTCTTCCCAGTCCGAATATACCGGTGGAGCCGTAGGACAGAACATCATACCTGAGTTCTTTACGAGATAGGTTCAATTGCTGACAGGCTTTCTGCACAGCCTGATCGACATTTTTCCCTTCGATCTCCAGCGTTGGCGACATGTGTTACCTCCGCAACTAGCTGTATTTACGCGTGATATAGTACTGCTGGCCCATTGAAATGATGTTGTTGACAAGCCAGTACAATACCAGACCCGATGAAAAATTGATGAATATGAACGTGAAAACAATCGGCATGAGCATCATCATTTTTGCCTGGGTGGGATCACCCATGGGAGGAGACATTTTTTGTTGCAGCAGCATCGACGCCCCCATCACGAGTGTAAGAACGGGGATTCCATAAGGCGGCTGCATGAGAGGAATGGAAATATCGAACCGAAACAGGCGGTCGGGGGCTGAAAGGTCGTTGATCCATCCGAAGAAAGGAGCATGTCGCAGCTCGATGGCCTCATACAGCATCCGGTAAAGAGCAAAAAAGACCGGCAGCTGCATCACCATCGGCAAACATCCCCCCAGAGGGTTAATTTTGTAAGTTTTGTACAGCTTCATGGTCTCTTCGTTGACTTTTTTGCGGTCACTGCCGTACTTCTCCTTTATTTCCTGAATCAACGGCTGCAGTTTTTTCATCTGGCTCATCGACTTGTAGCTTTTGGTTCCCAACGGCCAGAGCAACCCTTTGGTCAACAGGGTCAGGATGATGATCGCCACCCCGTAATTCGGTATCAGGTGGTTATAAAAAAAGTTCATCAGCCAGAGACACGGTTTGGCAAGAAAATCAAACCAACCGAAATTGATCGCTTTGTCCAAACCGTTGTCAAAGCCCCGTAACAGCGTCAGGCTTTTGGGGCCAAAGAACAGATCGTAGCCAACCGTTTGCTGGGTCCCCGGACGATACGTGTTTTCGGCCAAAACAAACCGATTTTCGAACAGGGACTCGCCGACAAGTCGGACCGACATCGCCGCTTCGACCGGGCTGTTGGCCACAATGCTGGACATAAAATATCGTTTTTCAATGGCCATCCAGCGAATCGTCCCGGAGAACGTGTTTTTTTCATCGATGTCGTCCAGATCAACTCGTTCCAGTGAATTGTTGATCAGTGCGCTGGGACCCGTAAATCCATACACACTTTTTTCCGTCTGTTTTTTCTGCTGCAAGGTGAGGTACATCCGGTCCTGAATCGGCTGGGATGAGCCGTTTTTTACGGTCAGGTTAAGCCCAACCAGATACGAGTCGTCGGAGAATACGTATTGCTTTTCAACAACGACTCCCCCCGGGGAAACCCAGGTAAAATTCAGTTTGTCCGCTTTTCCTGTTACCTGGACCGTGTCAACGTTTTGCTCGACGGAGAAGATGGCATTGTTGAGCCCCGGCAGGCTGCCGTTCTGAAACCCGGCCAAGACGGTTCCTGATGGTAGTTCGGGTGCCACCAATTCTTTTAATGGGGAACCGCTCTCAACCGTTTCGCGGAATTTTTTCAGCACAAAGCTGGTGACCGCTGCATCTCGAGCGCTGATCTTAGCGGTGTAGAGCGGCGTCTCCACCGTGATGGTCCGTGCGGGCTGCACTGCCGGGGCGGTTGGTGTTCCCGGCACTGCAGATGGAACGGTTGCCGGCCGCTGTGCCGGCTGCTCAAATGGTTTTGCAACGGTTTGCTGCTCCTGCTCTTTTTGGCTTTCTTCAGTGGCAGGTGCGATTTTCTGCGGCGGGGTTTTGGGTGTAAAAAAGAAATCCCACAGCAGAAAAATCAGAAAAGAAAGCGCTATGGCGATAAAAATGCGAGCATGTTCCATCTCTGTCTCCTCGTAACTACATCAATAGGGTTTATCACCTGCATGAAACCGGTTGGCTGAATGGTTCTCAAGGCATTTGGAGAGCAAGTATGGGGGTAAGAAAGCCGGGAAGACTTCACTTGGCCGGTTGGTGCAACCCGCACTGCGTGCAGCATGAAAGTGTCGCTCACGGTAGAGGATCGAATCCACCAGGATGAAAAGGGTGGCAGCGCAACAAGCGCCGGACACCCAGCTGAAAGCCCTTCAACGGTCCGTAGTGTTTAATCGCCTGAAAAGTGTATTCGGAACATGACGGATAAAACCGACACGATGGCCCCAACACCGGTGACAACACCAGTTGGTAGCCCCGAATAACATACAGGGCAACCCGTACGATCATCCGTTTAATTAGCCGAATCATGGACCAATTTACGAAAAAGGATTTCAAAAGATGAAAACACCTGGTCGGTTGTGAGCGCGGCCGCTTCGTGTTTGGCGATAACACTGATATCCCGTGCACTTTTCAAACGATGCCTGTTGTGCCGGAAAAATTCCCGGGCCAGCCGTTTGATGCGATTCCGACGGGATGCCTTGCCGACTTTCCTGCTGACCGTTATTCCGATACGCGAGCGATTCGTGAGGCCGGGCGAATAGATGAAAATGAAATATCGATCCTGTACTTTTTTTCCGGACCTGGCCAGCCGGACAAAATCGGTACGGGTTACAATTCTGTCTGCTTTCTGAAAAGAATAGTTTCCCAACCGCTTGCAAGCCCCAATAATATGCCTGATTCTTTT
>JAHEIV010000009.1 GCA_024639205.1 Deltaproteobacteria bacterium
CCACATGGAAGCCGGAATGGCGAACGTGGTTGTCTATGAAAACTTTTCCAACAGCATGGCGTTTTAATCGTTCTACGCAAAGCGGCGTGCATATGATGTTATTCACCCAAAAACACCCTCTTTTTCCGGCTTTCGTGCCGGCCCTGGTGGCAGTGGCAACATCGGCCTGTGCCCAACCATACGGACGATACAGCGATCGAATGATGGGACCCGGTTTTCACGGATTCTGGGGGATGGGCTGGGTGGCTTTTCTGTTCTGGGCCCTGATTATTATCGGGCTGGTTTTGCTGATCCGTTGGGTGCGGCAAATGACGGTCGACAAAAAAACCTCGGCAAATTCAGGGCAGCGGGCGCTGGAGATCTTAAAAGAGCGGTATGCAAGCGGGGAAATCGACAAGGCCCAGTTTGACAGTATCAAGAAAGACCTGGAAGCCTGACCCTGGAATCTCCGGAACCTTTGCCGCTGTAAACGACTCTCCAGCGTTCAGCGCGCATGTCACCATAAAGCGACCTTGCCGGCATTTTGACTCCCCGTTTCAATTCGGCTATAATTCTTCAACCTTTTCACCATCGAAGGAACAGCCGCTTGCAATCTTCCGGTTCACCTCAGCAGTTCATCAAGCCGGGGGCGGGCAGTGCCGTATTGGTCGGCCTGCTCGTCACCCAGATTCTGTCAACCGCAAACGTCTATCTGTCCAACCTGCAGCTGCACCGCAAAATAGCCGCTATCCATGATGCCGGCTACCTGGCCGTACCGGGCTTGAACGCCATACCGGAACTCACCTCTTTTGCAGCCGCGTTCTGGGGCGGTCTTTTTTTCACCCTCAGTGCGGGTGCGGCTCTGAGCCTGCTGGCTTGCATTGCAGCCTGGATTTACGTGCGGCACAACCGGGTGGTTCTTTCGCTACTGCTGTTGATCTGGCTCGGCTTGCTCTACCTGGGAAACGCCGACGGGTTGACGCTCTTTGCCAGTCTTTTTTTTCTGTCGGTACCGTCGACAGTTTTTACTGTCGGCCGCATAGTATTTCGTCGGGAAAAACAAAGCAAAAGCCGATTGCTGCAACTCATACCGGCGGCTCCCATTTTTCTGCTGGCGATCTTCTGGCTCACCCGGATGGACGCACGGCTGTTTGAAAACATTCGTGACCATTTGCTACTGACGAATCCGGTGGGAACGGTGATCAACGATTTTTACTACCGCTACACCTTATATCCTGCCGAAGTGTTCAAGCCGATTTCCCACAAAACACTGCGAACCTGCAGCCTGAAAGGGATAGATGAGCCTGCTTTCCACCAAAAACTCTCCGCGGTGCTTCGCAACCATGACTACCTGACAATCGATGATGAATCCGCCGCTGATTTGATCGTAGAAAAGAAAAACGGGCAACTGGCACTGCTTAACGGCCGTCGCCTGGTGCTGACAGCAGACCGGGGCCTGTTTTCAGCGCAGCCGGGTCCGATGCTGGCCGAATACTCCAGGCGCATCGACCGGTTCAATTTTTTCCGCATCTTCACCTTCTATGGCATTCTCATCGGATTTCCCGTACTGCTGTATCTGGGTTTCTATGGCTTGCTGCGGCTGATTTTCTCACCGTTTATGACACCGGCAAAAGCCTCGCTGATCGCAGCCGCCTGCTGTCTGGTCGCCGGTCTGGCGGCCTGGATCCCGATCTACCAGGCCGATCGGGTGGAGACCACACCGGAGAATCTGAAGGAAGCGATCAATACCGGCACCCGGCAGCAGCGCATTGCTGCCCTGCGGTTTATCGAAGAAAATGCCCTGGAAATCCGAAGATTTCCGGCGTACAAAGAATTGGTGAAAAGTTCACACATCCAGGAGCGCTATTGGCTGGCCCGGGCACTGGCTGCTGGTCGTGATCGGGATTCTTTTCAGTATTTGCTTTTACTTCTGGACGATCCGCATCCCAATGTGGCTTGCCAGGCGCTTTACGCCCTGGGCCAGAGAAGTGACAGAACCGTTATTCCGGCGGTGATTCAAACCATCAAAACCTCGGACAGCTGGTATGTCCAGCGTTACGGGTACAACACCATTCGGAAGCTTGGATGGCAGCAGCCGGCATCGACATAAAAAAACTGACATCGCTGACAGCCGCTGTGGCCGTCATCGAGATCATTGCAGCGCTGGTGGGTTCACACCTGAGCGTTCATTCATTGATTGTCACCGGTGCGGCCCGCTGCTGCCAGATACTGGCGATTTCTCTGGTCTTGTTCGCCACCGACGGGAATCTCTCGACCATCGGAATTCGCATGTCTACCGTAAAGCGGGGGCTGAAGAGAGGAGTGCTCTGGTCGGTCGGCTTCGGGCTGGCAGCCGCGCTGGCGGCAATTTTCATTTACTCGGCCGGCAAGGATCCCTCCGCACTGCTTCGTGGTCATCTGCCCGCGAGGACATTGCACGTTGTTCTTCTTTTTGTCGTGGGTGGAATTATTGGACCGATCGCCGAAGAGACGTTTTTCCGAGGAGTCGTCTATGGCTTTTTCCGGCGCTGGGGGGTGCTGCCGGCCTTGCTGATCAGCACGGGCGTTTTTGTTGCGGTTCACCTTCTCTTCGGCCCCATGCAAGGATTTGCCATCATCCAGGCAATCGGCGGCGTGGTGTTTGCCGTATCCTACGAATTGGAAAAAAACCTGATGGTGCCCATTACCATCCACTGCCTGGGCAACATAGCCCTTTTCACGCTTCCTTTACTGGGCTGAGTGAAATGCGGCGGTGCGCTTGCCCGCAACAACTCCTGCAAATGGTTAACCGGTGTGTCGTCCTGCAAAAGATATGCTCGCCGATGACAGGACCACGACAACGGAGCCCACGTTGTGCACCACCGCTCCCATGATGGGCGACAGCCAGCCCCCACCACCGGCGAGCACTGCGATGAGATTGAACGCTAAGCCGAAGAAGATGTTCCATTTGATTGTGGTAACCGTTCTTCTGCCGAGCCGAATCAGAAATGGTATTTTCGAAATGTCATCTTGCATGAGGGCAATGTGGGCCGTTTCCAGGGCCACTTCCGTACCTTTCGCCCCCATGGCAACGCCTACATCCGCAGCGGCCAGTGATGGGGCATCGTTGATACCATCACCCACAAATATTATCCGCTCCGACTGATGGCCGTTTCGCAAGCTGTCGATGATGTCCAGCTTATCCTGTGGTTTTAGCCCCGCCCAGTAATTTGTTGCCCCCACCTTTTCGGCCACCCTTTGAACAGACGTTTCGTGGTCTCCGGAAAGAATACCGATTGTGCTCACACCCAGCTGCATTAGATCCGTAACCGTACCGCCAGCGTCCGGGCGGATGGGATCGGACACACTGATAATTCCAATCAACCGGCTATCCTGATAAACCGTAAGCGGTGTGGCGCCTTGTTTCTCAATTCGGCTGTGCATAAGGCTCAGGTCGTCGGGTATGGCAGCAATCCCGCCTCCCATGTTGGCGCTGCCCACCTGTATGGAACAGCCGTCCACACAGCCTTCGATACCTTCTCCGATCCGCGCAATTTGAGCTTCCGGGGTCGCAAGCATCAGGCGACGGTCATCGGCAGCCTTCAATATGGCCCTGGACAGCGGGTGGGAGCTGTTTTGCTCCACACAGGCCGCCTGCCGGAGCACGTAGTCTGCCGTCACGCCACCGGCCGGCATCACCTCGTTTACTGTCGGCTCACCGGCCGTCAGGGTGCCGGTTTTGTCGAAAAGAACCGTTCTGGCCGAAGCAGTTGCTTCGATATAACGGCCGCCTTTGATCAGAACCCCTTCTTTGGCTGCCCGGCTGATGGCAGCAATGATGGCAGTCGGAGCGGCCAGAATAAGGGCGCACGGGCAGCCGACGATCAGGACTGTGACGGCCCGGTTGAGTTCACCGGTGACAGCCCATGCAGTCGCGGCGCACAAAAGGATGGCGGGCGTGAACCAGCGGGCGTAGCGGTCGATCAGCGCTATCGATTCGGGCTGGTGGGCTTCCGCTTCGGTCACCAGTTGGATGATCTTGCCCAGAGTGGTATCTTCTCCGACCCGGATAGCCCGAATTTTGATCACCCCGGTTTGATTGATGGTGCCGGCATACACGCTATCCCCGACGTGTTTTTGCTTCGGAATCGGCTCCCCGGTGATTGAGGACTCGTCTACAGCGGTTATCCCTTCCTCGATCACCGCATCCACCGGGAGTCGCTCACCGGCTCTAACCAGCAGCAAATCCCCGCGGTGTATCTCGGAGACCGGTTTGAGCCGCTCATCACCGTCGGTGAGGACGGTTGCATCCCTGGGAGAAATTTTCACCAATGCCTTGATGGCCCTGCGGGCGGATTCTCCGGTTGCCGCCTCAACCTGCGCGCCGAGGATCATCACAAAGCTCACCACCGCCGCGCTGAGATATTCCCCGGCGATCAGGCTTGCAACAATGGCCAGACTCACCAGTTCGTCAACATTTACTTTTTTATGGTAAAGACCGACGAGTGCTCCCCAGATAATCGGTACCCCGTTTACACCCACCGACAAAAGGATCAACGAAGTGGCAAATGCAGAGGGCGCCCCGACAGATTTACCCCATATAAAACCGGCCAAGGCCAGCAGGCCGCCCACCAGGACCCGGACCAAGCCGGCAACCTCGAAGAGCTCTCGATAGGTGCCCAGATTTGCGAATCGCCCGATCATGAGTTGCCCTGATGCTGGAATAAAATAATGTCTTCCACCTGGGGTATGATGCCGATTTGCTGTCCGACCCGGTGATTGTGATGACTAGGCACCAGAGAGAGCACGGTATCGTTTGACGGCAGCAACAGTGTGTACAAAATGTTGGGGCCGCGGAAACTCTTTTTCAAGATCTGTGCCTTGAACCGGCTGCCGTGGTCGTGTACGACATCTTCCGGTCGAATCAGCACATGTGCCGGGCAGCCATTGCTGCAAGGATAGGTGAATCGCCCTTTCAACCTTCCCAATCCGGTGTCCACCTCCATATCTCCTTTCACCCGGCCCGGCAGCAGCACTCCCTCCCCGATAAAGCCGGCCACGAATCGGCTGGCCGGTCGGTGGTAGAGATGATAGGCCGTATCCCACTGTTCCAGCTCACCGGCATGCATCACGCCGATCACATCGGCCATGGCAAACGCCTCATTTTGATTGTGGGTGACGAGGATGGCCGAAATGTCATTCTCCCTGAGAATTTCACGCACCTCCATGGAAAGTCGCTCCCGCAGGGTAATGTCGAGGTTGGAAAAGGGCTCGTCCATCAGCAGCAAATCAGGTCCTGGTGCTATGGCTCTAGCCAGGGCCACCCGCTGCTGCTGTCCGCCGGAAAGTTGATGGGGGAAATGATCGGCAACTTCCGAAAGCCCCACCAGTTCGGTGAGCTCTGCAATCCGAAACATCTTTTCGCGATCCGGCAACCGGCCAAGACCGAACCCGATGTTGTCTGCCACAGACAGGTGGGGAAAAAGGGCATAATCCTGAAATACCATGCCGACCCTTCGCTGTTCGGGAGGAACCATTCGGCCGTTGGAGATCATCGCTTTTCCGTTAATAAAAACTCTCCCGTCGTCTGGTATTTCGAATCCGGCAATCGTCCGCAAAGCGGTCGTTTTCCCGCAACCGCTCGGCCCCAGCAAACAACCGATACGGCCCTTATCCAGTTCAATGGAAAAATCTCTAATCACTTTTTTGACGCCGAATTGCTTCGACACATGTTCCATTTTAAGTATCGGTACCATTACTTGCACCTTTTTGATGATATTTTCTCTGAATTCCTTTTTGATTTTTCCATGTGAGCAGCAGCACCGGCAGCAACCCCGCCAGAACCAGCGCAAGGGCCGGCAGTGCCGCCCGCTCCCATTCGCCTTCGGCGGTGAGCTCGAAGATTTTCACCGCCAGAGTGTCCCAGCCAAACGGCCGGATCATGAGGGTAATGGGCATCTCTTTGAGGACATCCACAAATACCATGATAGCGGCGGTGATGATGCCGCTGCGCAAAATCGGAATATGTACCCGACGCAACAGTAACATCCCGGTGACTCCCATGCTGGCGGCAACTTCGTCCAAATGACTCGTCAGACGGCTCATGGCACTATGGACCGGCTTAAACCCGGCAGCCAGATACCGCACTATATAGGCCGCCAGCAGCGCGAAAATGGTCCCGCCCAGCAGGCTACCGATTTCCAACCCACTGGACCGGGGCAAAATCTCGATAAGCCACCTGTCAACGCTGCTGGCAACCAGAAAAATCCCCACCGCCAGCACCGCTCCGGGAACGGCGTATCCCAGGGTGGAGAGCCGGATTAACAGGCGGGTAAGACGATTGCCGCGGCTTCTCCAGACATATGCAAGGGCCAGGGAAGCGGATGCGATCGCTATCATCGCCAACAGAGACAGCAGCAAAGAGCGCCCCAGCAGACCCGCATACCGGCCGCTAAATTCCTCTCCCGCTGTCGACAGCGCCCAGAAAGTCAGCTGGATCACAGGGATAACAAACGCGAGCAGCAGCACCGCCGAACAAACCGCAAACGCCAGCCAGCCGGCAATCCCGTCCAGCCGGACTTTAGTTTTTTCCATGCTCAGGTGTCCGCTCTGGGTAAAGCGCATCTTTCGCTGCATGAACTGTTCGATCAGCAGCACAAACAGGGCGATTACCACCAGCACGGCTGAAAGCTGCGCGGCAGCCGGCAGCGAAAAAAATCCAAACCAGGATTTGTAGATGGCCGTGGTAAACGTGTTGAAATTAAACACGGACACGGCTCCGAAATCGGCCAGGGTCTCCATCAGCACCAGCATCAAGCCTGCCGCAATCCATGGCCGGGCCATGGGAAGCGCCACTTTGAAAAAGCCCGCCACCGGATTGAGACCAAGAGAGCGGGCGGCCTCCAATGCCCTTTTGCCCTGGGTTTCAAAAGCGCTCTTGGCCAGCAGGTACACATACGGGTAAAGTGTCATAGTCATGACCCCGATGACCCCCCCTGCTGAACGAACATCCGGAAACCAGGTCCTGCTCGACGGCCAGACTTCTCGCAGAAATGATTGCACGGGTCCGGCGTAATCCAACAGCCCCAGAGCGACAAACGCCAATACATAGGCTGGCAGTGCCATCGGCAGAACCAGAGCCCAGGCAAAATATTTTCTCCCCGGGAACTCGCACACTCCCACCAGCCAGGCCAGCGTAACGCCGATCACCGCTGTTCCCAGGGAAACGCCCGACGCAAGGACAATGGTGTTGACGACCAGCTCGGTAAGCAGGGTTGTGGCCAGGTGCTGCCAGATATCCTTCTGAGGATGCAGAAAAAAAAGAAACAGAACGATCAGAGGCAGCAAAGTGAGCAGCGACAGAATTGCCACCAGGAGTTGCCATCCATCCAGCCGGCATCGCAGCCGCAGGGCATATTGTCGCCAGCCGGGGCTGTGAGTCGATACGGAATCAAAGCAGATGGAGTCTTGCAAGGCCGCCTCCCCTTTCGCCGGGCTACCGGTAACCGGCGCGATCCATCAAACGGATGGCCTCGGCCTGGTTTAACCCCGCATTGGTCAAATTGATTGGGCTGTGTTTGAAATCACCCCAGGAGTCCACCAGGGGATCCGGTTTGATATGCGGGTTGGCCGGGTACTCCAGGTTCAGACCGGCAAAGAGCTTCTGGGCCTCTGCGGAAGAGAGCCATTCCAGCAAAGCGATGGCCGCCTGCCGGTTGCGGCTGTGAGCGGTTACCCCCGCACCGGAGACATTGACATGCACCCCGCCGTCGTTCTGATTCGGCCAGAAAAGAGCCAACGGGATCTCGGGCTCTTTCTTCTGCAACCGCCCAAAATAGTAAGTGTTGACGATGCCGATATCGCCCTGACCGGCTGCAATGGCCTGCATCACCTTGGTGTCGTTGGAAAAAGGAGCGGTGGCCAGATTGTCCACCCAGCCGCTGACGATTTCTTCGGTTTTTGCTGCCCCATGCCTGCTGATCAGCATGGCCACCAGGGACTGATTGTATACTTTTTTCGAGGTTCGAAGCAAAAGCCGATCCTTCCACTTCGAGCCGGCAAGCTCTTCATATGTGTTCAGCGCGGCCGGTCTCACCCGCTCGGTGCTGTAGACGATCGTCCGGGCCCTGACCGAAAGGCCAAACCAGCGCAGATTCGGATCTCGCAGGTGCGCCGGTATATTAGCGCGCAGCGTTGCCGAATCGATCGGCTGCAGGATGCCTTCGTTGGCTGCATGCCAGAGATTGCCGGCATCGACGGTAATCAGCAGATCGGCCGGTGAGTTTTTGCCTTCCGCCTTTATCCGCTGCAAAAGCACTGGCGCCTTGCCGGTCAGAAATCGCACTTTGACCCCAGTCTGGGCGGTGTATGCTTCAAAGATCGGCCGAATCAGATGCTCATTTCGCGCCGAATAGACAACGACTTCTTTTCCGGTTGCACTGGCCGCACCCGCAACCAGGATGGCGATCGTTAGGAACCATATGCACGATGTCTTTTTCAATTTTCCTGCCTCCTGACATTTTGTTGGTTTCAATCCTTCCGGCCTGTGCCTGCGGAGGTTGCGATGCTTCGCATCCGTCGGGCAACTGTAGTGACTGGATCCAGACGGAATGATAAAGTTTGGTATGCCAAACTATTTGCCATGTCAATGCGAAAGTTTTAAATTTCAAAAAAAGTTTGAATACTTAATCTTTTTGTGCCACAGTAGACAAGAGGCCGATTCGCGGTGAAAAAGGAGAATAGGTGATGAGCAAGCGAAAGCGACTGTCGGAAAGCCTGGAAGACTACCTGGAGACCATCCTGGACCTGGAACATCAACAAAAGGTCGCCCGGGTGAAAGATATCGCCGACAAGCTGGGGGTGCTACGCGGAACTGTCAGCGGAACGCTGAAGACACTGGCTGAAAAAAACCTGATTCACTACGAACCTTACAGTTTCATCACCCTGACTTCAAATGGCGCCCGTATCGCGAAAGAGATCCGCAGGCGACATAAGGTCATAAAGGACTTTTTGCAGAATGTTCTGTTGATGGATGATGACAAGGCAGATGAAAATGCCTGCCGGATGGAGCACGCCATGGATAAAGAGGCGATCGACCGGCTGGTTCAGTTCATCGATTACATCCAGTATTGCCCCCGAACGGGCGAGGACTGGATCGAAGCTTTCGTCAACTATTTCAACCGCAACGAGCACCAAACAGAAGACTGCCGCCAATGCCTGGAAGACTGCGTAACCCGATACCGTGAAAACCGATCTCTGGTGTCCGATAAATAAAAAACTTGAATGCCGATGCCCTGCCTGACCCCCGTCCAACATCTCCGTCGTTGCAAGTTCCTCCGCTGTGGCTTTTACTGGCCATCGATACCCAAATCATCACATCCGGCGAGCACCGCTGCCAGCAGCTCCGTCTGGAGATAGCCGAAACCGGATCCCCCTGAAAACAAAAATCCCGCCGATTCGAACGCTGCCCATCCGCAGTCGCCAATCGGCGGGATCCTTTTTGACAGTATTATTTGATTAATCCTCCAGTTCGACCTCTTCGGCATCCATGACATTATCTGCGGTCATATCACCTCGAGCGTCCACCACCGAGGCTGCCGAAACGGAATTGAAAAACGCCGACCTGCCGATGGGATTGTCATTAATCCCCTTGAAGTTGTTTTCGATCGTATTGAAGGTGTCGACCGTAACACCCAGAATCTCCAGAAAGCGGGTGTCCGTCGGATCGGTGTCCACCGGACCGCGCAGGCGCACCCGATCGGGGTTGCTCGTTGGATCGTCCACCTCCAGCTCGGTCGCCAGGATATTGGCACCAGACTGGCGGCCACGAACCTTCAAGTCATCATTCACCCCAATACTGCCCAAAAAGACGGCCGGGTCGGTTGACCCGGACGGCGAACCGCGCTTGTCATCCAAGCGCGTGCGGCCATCGATCCGGATCTTTACAGCGGACATGTTTCGCAGATCGATGGTGAGATTGCCGACATTGACACCGGCGGCAGCCGCCTCTACCCGGACGCCGTCTTTGAATTCGATCTTGTCGGCCAAAATGGCACCACCGACAATCTGTCCTTCAGCTTCCACCTTCATGCCGTTCTGCAGCTCAGCGGATGTTCCGCCGGAAAACTCGGTGCTGCCGTCGAACTGCACCTGTTGCGGTCCGGATGGTGTTATTAGGGTGAAACTGTTTCCGGCCAAATCCCGCACGAACCCTTCGGCTTCCACCTCCAGGCCGTCATCGAACGCCTTGGCCTTGTTCTCCACACTGGCGGCGACCAACGTATTGGTAGCCGCTGTGTAATCGGTAGAAAGGCCTTTGACTTCTACAAAATCGCCGTTTTGGGGCTGACCCCCGACTCCGAAGTCTTCCAGCAAAGCAGTGCTGAAATCGACGTTGAGGCTGTTGATGGAAAAGGTGTTGCCGATTTTACCGCTGACGAAACCGGTTACCTCGTATTCGGTAACCACTGCCAGTTTCTTTTCCACGAAGGTGGCCCGTATGTTGCCCAGCTCGTCGAACTGCCCGCTGACCTCGACGATGTCATTGACAATCAGTCCGCCGATTCCGGCAACGTTTTCATAGCTGGTCAAATCGTTTACGAAAACAAGTTGGCCGAGCACCTCCATCTCTCCGGCACCTGCATCCAATGAGGTTATGGGACCTTCGACACTGTCGTTGAAGCGCACCACATTCGCCTGACCGGTGCGGCCGCCCGCGTTCACCGAACCTTCGACTTCCACCACCATACCGACGCGCAACCGGCTGTCGTCGCCGAACTCGTTTTCTTCAATGAACACCCGCGCACCGATGGTTTCATATTTGACGCCGTTAACGGTAATACTGCCCTTTGCAGTGATGGTGCCTGCTGCCACTGCGCCGGTGCCGCCGATGCCGCCGCCGGCGGTATCTCCACTGCCGCCGCAAGCGGTGACCCCGATCAGCGCCACTACAGCGATGATATTCCAAATCAACCGTGTATTCATGAGATTCCTCCAATTTTGCGAAATGTTGAGTGGTGAGAGTTTAATCATCTTCAAAATAGTAGACCCCCAGTCCGACTTTCTTTTGACCGGTTCCGTCAACCGATGGATTCGAGTCGCGATCGTGTCGAGCCAACCAGCGGTCCAGGGACTCGAGAAGCTGTTGTGCTTTTTCGGCGCTCAGGCTGCGAAACTTTTCCGCTGCCTCGATGGGGACATTGTCGTAGGCGACCTTGCGTTGAAAGCGCCGGCCATCACGGCTGTGCGAGATGTTGTGGTCGATGGTATCGATCAGATGGGCCGTATCCGTGCCAAGGATACTCAACATGGCCGGCTCGTCACCGGACGGCACAAAGGCGCTGCTGAGCAGCTCGATCCGGCCGTCTTTTTTCATCCGAACGGCACTGACACTCATCAATTCATCCAGAACAGCGCGGGACGGCACATCACCGCCGTATGCCTTCACCAGCTCGCCGAAGGTCGAATCGGTCCCTTCCAAGGAAAGCAGTTTGGGATTTTTCTTTCTGTCGAGAAACCGACGATCCTTGACCCAACCGGCAATGACCCGCGCAGCCCGATTGTAACGAAACAGCGCTTCTTCGTCGGAGGCTTGCACCTCCTTTTTCAACCGGCCGACCTCTTTCCGGGAAAGTCCGGTGATGATGGACACCCTTGAGTCGGTCTGTTTTCGGCCTTCGATACCGAATTCGGATCGAGCGACATCCACGTAAAGCCATTTGGCCAGGTCGGCGAAAGTTCGGTACGGGATACCGTTGCGGAGCAAAATTCGAATCAACGGCCTCAGGATTCTGAGAATGGCTGCAAACAGTGCATTTTTTATTTTTGTTTCCATGTTTGGGAAAATAATCCCAAACAATTTTTTGTCAACATTCTTTCAGTTATTATTTTGTGACTTTGTCACAGACAGCGAGGACATGGATTTGATTAAGAGAAACAGGTAGTTTTTTGCAGATCACCAACGAATGAAGGAGGAGATATGAAACCCAAGATAATTGCAGGTGTCGTCATCGCGCTGGTCGTCGTCAGTGCCGCATATGCGCAGTTTGCCAAACCTGAAAAGGCCATCAAGTACCGCAAATCGGTCATGTTTCTGATTGCTCAGCATTTTGGCCGCATGGGCGCCATGGTCAAGGGATCGACCCCATATGAAAAAGCGGCTTTTGCGAAAAACGCAGCATTGGTGGATACATTTTCCGGTCTACCCTGGGAAGCGTTTATGACCCCGGGAACTGACAAGGGAGATACAACCATGAGCGCTTCGGTTTTTCAGAAGCAAGCGAAGTTCAAAGCAGCTGCCAGATCTTTTGAAGCCGATACTGCAAAGCTCGCCGAGATGGCGAAAAGTGGCAACTTCGATGCTGCCAAAGCACAGTTCGGAAAGGTTGCCAAAAACTGTAAAAGCTGCCACACCGATTTCCGAGTTAAATAGGTCGACAGACATAGCGGTCCTCCTTTACGGAGAAAGGCGGGCCGTATTGGGCCCACCTTTCTCCTTTACTGTCACCGGCCGGTGTATACTATAATAGCCGGAGGCTTCCGGTCATCCAGTATCTTCTCTGTTAAACCGATTTCAGGTATGGAATCGACACGGTGGGTTCTGCGGGAAGATAGCGAAAACCTGGCAGAAGAAGAGTTCGAACCAGCACATCTTCGCCCTGTTGAAGGCTGAAGTGGCGGCAAGGGGATCAGGGGATCAAATCGAGCAATTGGACCCGGTTGCGTGAAAGGGCGATGTTGCCGCGACGTTCAAAATCCTTCAGCAGGCGACTGACCACTTCCCTGGATGTCCCCAGGTCATTGGCAATGACTTGATGGGTGGTTTCCAGCTGGTCATTTTCGGCCTTTTCAATCAGGTAGTCCTCCAGCCGCACATCCAATTTGCCAAAGGTCACTTCCTCGATCAATTCGATGATCTCGTGGAAGCGCCGGCTGAAAAGCGAAAATATAAAGCTGCGCATCTCCGGATGGTCGGCCATCAATTCTTGAAAAACTTTTTCCGGCAGATACAGCATCGTACCTTCCTTCAGCGCTATAGCATCAGCCGGATATTGCTGACTGCCGAGGATGCAGGCCGCATTTAAAATGCATGTTTCGCCGGGAAGAATTTCATACAGTGTGATCTCCCTTCCGGAACTGCCGGTTTTGTAAACGCGCACTTCTCCGTCGAGAAAAAAGGGGATCCCCGGACACCGGTCGCCTTCATGGTAGAAATGCTTCTCTTTTAGAAAGCTTTGATGGGAGGAGGATGCAAGGATCTGCTCCACCAAAGGTTTGTCGTTATTGCGGAAGACCGGAAATGCGGTCGCAAATTCGTTTCTCGTAACTTTTTCCATAGCTGCACCGTTTGCAAGGCACTCGTTCGCCTGCAACAGGAAGGGGATGACTCATCCGGATTTATGTGACTTCGGTTCTGAGCGTTTCGATCCGGTTGACATTCGCAAGGCCCCATCGATCTGATGGGCCGTCATCGGTCGTGTATGGTTATCGATTTACCCGGCTACCCGGCGGGCGGCGATGTCTTCGACGGCCCGCACGCCATCTTTGATGGCGCTGAAAATCAGGTTGGAATGCTTTTTCTCCATGAAGGCGCCTTGCTCCTGGATTTCGATATATGCCGGGCTGATGGCGCCGCCGATGGCATAAATGCCCCGGATGCTGGTTTGAAAACCCGGGGTAAGCAAAATCAGGCGATGGCCCTCTTTGCCGATCCGACAAACGCCCTCCGTGCAGGTAATCTGCTGCAGACCCAGACGGTCGTAGACCGGCGAGGGCCCCTGGGTGCCGATGCAGGCGATGACGTGTTTCATGGGAAAGCTCATGCCCTGCTGCAGCTCGACCCCGCCGCCCAGATGATGCTCCTGGGTCTGGATGATCAAACGGTCTACCCCGTCCTCGTCCACTTCCCCGATCTTGGGGATCGCCCCTTGCAGGATCTTGATGTTGCCGCCCAGCAGGATCTCTTCTCCCAGATCCCGGGCCACGTCCTTGTTGATCTTGAAGTTCTCGGTGCGGTTGCCCCAATAGACCGGGGTGTGGTCGTCCGCGGCCCGCTTGGCCTTGGAAAGCGTAGAGACCACATCGGCTGCCGCGTTCGCACCTCCTAATATAAGCGTGGGAGCGCCGATGTGATCGTTGGGGTTGTCGAGCTTGCGGGCTACGGTTTTGGCCTCGCCGTACACCCCTAAATCAATGGGAATGTTGCTGCCGAATGCCAGCACCACGTTGGCAGCACGGTAGTGACCCTCACGGGTAACGACGGTAAATCCGTCGCGATCTTTTTTGATGTCTTGAAAATCTTCATTGAGCCGGACGGCCAATCCACGCTTTTCGACATTGGTTTCGATCTGGGCCAGGTAGTCTTCCACCGGCGCGTTGCCGGGATCGGGAGTCAGGTCTTTTACGGGAAAAGGGCCGGTGTCGCCTTTCGGGATGGTTGGATAAACCTTTTTGCCCGGTGGATAGGAATCGAGGATTCCCTGCATCAGCTTTTCGCCTTTTTCCAGAACAACATAGCTCAGCCCCAGTTCGGCCGCCTTGATGGCACAGGCCAGCCCGCCGGGCCCGGCCCCGATAATGGCAATGTCGACGATCTTCATATTGTCCACCTTTTTGTCTGCAATCCACGCAAGATACAATCTACCTGCTTACGATCAAAATGTAAAACACCTAGCCAAGCGTTTTGCCGCCCTGTGTGTGTGGATGGGATCCAGACTCGGGTTTATTATACAAAAAGTCAAGAAAGTTCGACGCGGTGAGTTCCACCGCTTGGGACTTTGCAGCTACTCCGGGTTGTCATGGTGAAAGTTAAATGCTATCTCATCGAAGACCCAAAGGACCCCGATTTTTCTGGCAATGATCTTTGGCGGAATAAAAAACCATTTCGCAAACGGACAAGGGCAACCTCAACCAGGAAAAACCACTGCGGGGGACAATGCCCGGTCCCTTCCGGGCGAGATGCAGAGGAGCAAAGAGATGCAACACGTTGAGATCTGCGGAATAGGTTTAGACGACTATCTCATTCGCATGGAGGAATTTCATGGATACCGCTCACCGGGCATGCTGTTGGGCGGGTTTATGATCGATCACGGTTTGGCCCAGCTCGATCCGACTCCTTATCTCAACCTGGTTGTGGAAACGGTGGTCTGCCTGCCGGATGCGGTCCAACTGCTCACACCGTGCACATTCGGCAACGGTTTCATGCAGGTGCTGGACTGGGGGAAATTCGCCATCACCGCCTACGATCGTGAATCCCTTGCGGGAATCCGGGTTTGGTTGGATCAAGACAAGCTCAGCGGGTATCCATCCATCCGCAGCTGGTTTGAAAGAACCGGCCGGCCCCGGGAAAAACCGCCATTTGAAGAATTGGCGCAGGAAATTCTCAGTGCCCGCCCCGAGCTGATCCACCACCAACCGGTGCGGCTTCTAAGGTCTCTCAAAGACGCCAGTCCGGTGCCCACCGGTCGTTGCCCCGGATGCGGCGAATCCTATCCGCTTCACTTTGGCAAGTTCTGCCCGGCCTGCAGTAATCAGGCCTATTACCGTCCGGATACCGGATAGCAGGTCTCGAATTCCCAGGCCCTCATCTGGAGGAATCCCGGAAATCAAAAACCTCGTACACCGTCGGTTTGTCCAGCAGTTCTTCTATCAACGCTTCGTTTCGGTCCCGATCCTCGCTGTTTTGCCACTGCATCCAGTGTTCGACGTCAGCCCAGGTGGAAACCACCAGCACGCAGTTGTTATCGTAATGGTCCACCAGGGTTTCACTCGAAATATACCCCGGCCGGCCCATGGCGGACTTGCGGAATTCGTTGAGCATGATCAAGGCTTTGTCCGCCTGACTCTCTTTGAAATGCCGTTTTATAAAAACTCTGACAGCCATTGGATTCTCCTATCAAAAAAAATGTTGCGATTGGCCTTCGCCGCTGAATATTTGCTTTAGGCGCTGAAGCTCCTGTTCGGCGTCCGATACCATTTCATCGATGATCTCTTTTAACGGTTGGATGTCGCCCACCAGCCCGACGGACTGACCGGCCATTAGCGAACCTTTGTTCACATCGCCGTCCACAACGGCGTCTTTCAGCGCACCGATCCAGAACCGCTCCACCGCATACTGCGCCTCTTCGCGATCGATCAGACTCTGGTCAAGCTTGTACAGCAGTTCTAGCTGCAGCTTGCCGAACTCAAGCGTGCCTTCGTTTTTTAACGCTCTGACAG
>JAHEIV010000311.1 GCA_024639205.1 Deltaproteobacteria bacterium
CCCAAAAACAGGTCACCCGGATCGAAGGCGATACCGTGGTCCCGGTCGAGTCGGTCTCCGACAAAAGAGAATACGCTGCCCGCACCATCCGCCCCAAAATCAACCGGCTTCAAAAAGACTTCCTCGAAAATCTGAACGAAGTCGAGCCCCGCAAATCGTCTCTTCCGCTGAAACTAAAAACGGATATCGATCTGCAGCAGACAGAGGCCATTTTGGACCGGCTGGGTCTCGATGACCGCATCGGACGCTCAGCCCGCTTTATCGGCGGTACATCCCGGGCCAGACAACGGCTCACCCAATTTATCGTGAAACATCTGAACGGCTACAGCAGTGCGCGCAATGATCCCGGTGATCCGCAATGCTCCGAATTGAGTCCCTATCTGCACTTCGGTCACATATCGCCCGCTGAAATCGCCCTTAAAATAAATGCCGCCAAAAGCGGAACCCAAGATGACAAGCAGGCCTTTCTCGAAGAGCTGGTCGTGCGGCGCGAATTGGCTGTCAATTATGTCTATTTTGAACCCGACTATGATTCTTACCGCTGCCTTCCCGACTGGGCTCAAAAGACACTGGCGGAACACCGGGAGGACCCCCGCCCTCACCGTTACACGCGCGATCAGATGGAACGGGCCGAGACTCACGACCGGGCCTGGAATGCCGCCATGACGGAAATGCGAATCACGGGCTACATGCACAATTACATGCGGATGTACTGGGGCAAGAAAATTCTGGAGTGGACCGATACACCGGAGTACGCCTATTCCACCGCCCTTTATTTGAACAACAAATATTTCATTGACGGCCGCGACCCCAATTCCTACGCGAATGTCGCCTGGATTTTCGGTCTCCACGACCGGCCCTGGAAAGAGCGGGCGGTTTTCGGCAAAGTTCGTTATATGAACGCAAAGGGGTTAGCGCGCAAATTTGACATTGAAGCCTACATCCAACGGGCCGCAGCGTTTGCGCAGGAGGCGCAGGGATAAAGGTGCCGCGGGGCAGATCCCGGATCGAATCGCCGGATCAAATCGAAAGATCGGCCTGAAACTACCGGATCTCCTGTTTTACGTTCCGTTTCCAACATGCAACCACACTGGAATCGATGCTCTCCGCGATCCCGGGCCGAACGCCAACATCGACACAAGGATTCAGCAAAAGTGAAAGCATCCGACCTATTCGTAAAAGCACTTGAACAAGAAGGTGTTGAATATATATTTGGGATCCCGGGAGAAGAAAACCTGGACGTTGTGGATTCCCTGTCGCGGAGTTCAATCAAGCTGGTTCTTGTGCGGCATGAACAGGCTGCCGGCTTCATGGCCGCGACCTATGGCCGCTTGACGGGGAAGGCCGGCGTCTGCCTTTCGACTCTGGGGCCCGGCGCCACGAATCTGGTAACCGCTGCCGCATATGCCAATCTTGGCGCCATGCCGATGGTTATGATAACCGGCCAGAAACCGATTAAAACCAGCAAGCAGGGACGGTTTCAAATCGTCGACGTGGTCGATATGATGCGGCCGCTGACCAAGTTCACGTGGCAGATCGAAAGCGCTGATCGGGTTCCCGCGGGTGTCCGTGAAGCATTTCGGAAAGCTCAGGAGGAAAGGCCGGGTGCGGCGCATCTCGAACTGCCGGAGGATATCGCCCATGAAATTTCCAACGTGCCGGTGATAGCGCCCAGCTTTGCCCGCCGGCCGGTTGCCGAGAAAAAGGCCATTGGCCGGGCCGTTGAGTTGATATCAAAAGCCAAACACCCGCTGCTGCTGATTGGAGCCGGTGCCAATCGAAAACGAACCTGTAAAATGCTGCGGCAATTTGTCGATCGTACCCGCATTCCATTCGTGACAACCCAGATGGGCAAAGGGGTGATCGATGAAAACAGCGAAAACTTCATCGGCACCGCCGCGTTGTCGACAAACGATTTTGTTCATCGGGCAATCGATGCTGCTGATGTCATCATCAATGTCGGTCACGATGTCGTCGAAAAGCCGCCCTTCTTGATGGAATCGGGTGGTCGGACGGTGATTCATGTCAACTTCACCTCGGCGGAGGTCGATCCGGTTTACTTTCCGCAGGTGGAAGTGATTGGGGACATTGCCTACAGTATACAAATGATTGGCGAAGCGCTTCCTGAAAAATGTGACCGGGACTATTCCTTTTTCAAGAAAACACAATCGGCTCTTTTCCGCCATATTCGACAGGAAACCGATGACAATCGCATTCCGATACTTCCCCAGCGCCTGGTTTGCGAGATTCGCGGCATGATGCCGCCCAACGGTATCATTGCGCTTGACAACGGAATGTATAAAATCTGGTTTGCTCGGAACTATCCGGCAAATTTGCCGAATACGGTGTTGCTCGACAACGCCCTGGCAGCGATGGGGGCCGGTCTGCCCTCGGCGATCGTCGCCAAAATGGTTTATCCCGAACGCCGTGTCATGGCGATTTGTGGGGACGGCGGATTTATGATGAACTCGCAGGAGCTGAAAACGGCAGTCCAACTCGGTCTCGATTTGGTCATCATCGTCCTCTGTGACAACGCCTATGGCATGGTCAAATGGAAGCAAAAAGACATGAACCTGAATGATTTCGGACTCGATTTCACAAACCCCGATTTCGTTAAATATGCCGAGGCCTGCGGTGCGGTCGGACATCGGGCCGAAACTGCCGCCGGATTCAGGGCCACCGCAGCGGATGCGCAAATAGCCGGTGGCGTCCACCTGATCGAAGTGCCCGTGGATTACTCCGACAACCATCGCATCCTGAACCAAGAAATCAGGGAGCTCAGCGAACAGCTGTGAAGAAATATGATGAAATCAACCTATTCGTATTACCTGTCCAACGAAGCCCTTCAACCGAACACCGATCTGGTCGTCACGGACAAATATACCGGTGAGGACGCCACTCGCGCACCAATTGCCGATTCCCGGACGATTGAAGAGGCGATTGCCGCCGCCGCCCGGGCTGCGGAGCCGATGCGCAGGCTGCCGCCCTATGAAAGACAACAGATTTTGAACCACTGCGTTCACCGCTTCGAACAGCGGCGGGACGAACTGGCGTCGGTGCTGTGCGTCGAAGCCGGCAAGCCGATCAAGGACAGCCGCGGGGAGGTGACGCGGCTGATTGATACGTTTCGGATTGCAGCCGAAGAAGCGGTGCGGATTGACGGTCAGGTATTGAATCTGGAAATTTCCGAACGGGCTCGCGGCTATCGCGGGATGGTCCAGCACGTGCCGATCGGGCCGTGTTCCTTTATATCCCCGTTTAATTTTCCGTTGAATCTGGCGGCCCACAAAATAGCACCGGCAATTGCCGCCGGCTGCCCCTTTGTATTGAAACCCGCCAGTCGTACCCCCGTCGGTGCATTGCTTATCGGCGAAGTCCTGGCCGAAACCGATTTGCCCCAGGGCGCATTTTCAATTCTGCCCTGTCAACGCGATGGCGCTGACCGGTTCACTACCGATGAGCGGCTGAAACTGCTCAGTTTTACGGGTTCGCCAAAAGTCGGCTGGAACCTGAAATCAAAAGCCGGAAAAAAGAAAGTCATCCTCGAGCTGGGTGGAAACGCGGCCTGCATCATCGATGCGCAGGCGGACCTCGAGGCTGCTGCAGACCGTCTGGTTACCGGAGCTTTCTATCAATCAGGCCAAAGCTGTATTAGCGTCCAACGCATTTTCATTCACGAGGCTGTCTACGAGGACCTGCGCGGGTTGCTGGTGTCCAAAACCAGGTCCCTTAAAATGGGAGACCCGAAAGAAGAGGATACGTTCATCGGACCCGTCATTTCGGAAAGTGAGGGCCGGCGGATCAAAGACTGGATCGATCGAGCCATCGAAGCCGGCGGCAAACCGCTGTGCGGAGGCGGTCGAGATGGCGCGATGGTTGAAGCCACCCTGCTTGAGGATGTCCCTGCCGACCAGCCCGTATGCGAGGAGGAGGTATTCGGTCCGGTCGCCGTCCTGTCCGGATTCAACGATTTTACGGACGCCATCCGTCGGGTCAATGACAGCTCCTTCGGCCTGCAGGCCGGAGTCTTCACCAGTGATCTGAGCCGGGTACTGCAGGCATGGGATGAACTGGTGGTGGGCGGCGTTGTCGTAAACGATGTGCCGTCGTGGCGGGTGGATAATATGCCATACGGCGGCGTCAAAGACAGCGGCCTTGGCCGGGAGGGCATCCGGTATGCCATCGAGGATATGACAGAGCCGCGCCTGCTGGTAATCCGAGAAAATTCCTGATGCGCCCAGGGCTCGCGCAACAATTAATTCACAGATTTTAGGTGCCGAAGCGCCTGGCTGGCAAGGCGTGCAAGAGCCGGAATATCAAGCATATTC